>JBAVMB010000035.1:0-9800 GCA_049689615.1 Allostellaceae bacterium | reverse complement strand
CGGAAAGAAGAAAGGCGGCTCCTGCGCGCCGGAAATCGCGTACTGGCCGGCGAAGATGAAGCAGGGCACGGCGTTAATGCCGAGGCGCCGTGCGCCGGCATCGTCCGCCGTCACTTCGGCGCGCTCGCTGGTGCTGGCGAGAAAGTCGCGTGCCGCCGCCGCATCAAGGCCACTGTCGCCAGCGATTGCCGCCAGCGTGTCGCGGTCGCCGATGTCGCGGCCTTCGATGAAATAGGCGGCGAATAGCCGGTCAACCAACTCGTTGGCGCGGCCCGTGCGCTGCGCGAAACGCACCAGGCGATGCGCAGTCAACGTGTTGGGCGTGCGCTCGATCTTTTCGAAGGCGAAGGGAATGCCGACGGTGCTGCCGGCGTCTATGGCCGCCTGGTTGATGCGCTTGGCGTGCGCCTGGCCGCCGAACTTGGCTGACAGGTAGTCTTCGCGCGCCATGCCTTCCGCCGGCATGTCGGGATTGAGTTGGAACGGCCGCCAGGTGATGTCCGGCGCGATCGTCGGCCGTTGTGCCAGCGCTGCTTCGAGCCGGCGCTTGCCGATGAAGCACCATGGGCAGATGACGTCTGCAACGATGTCGATTCGCATGGCGGATCATAACACGGCTTGCCGCATGGGCCGTGGGCGTTAGCGTTAATGGACGTCGTCGGCGTCACCCTTGAGCCGCAGTCGCCATGCCGCTTAAGCTTACGCTGAGGAAGGAAATGTCGGGCATCTACGACGAGGCGCATCTGCAGCGCGGCGCGGCGAACTACGCGCCGCTGACGCCGATTTCATTCCTCGTCCGTGCCGCCGCGATCTATCCCGACAAGCCGGCGGTGATCCATGGCGACTGGACCATCACGTATGCCGAGCTGCTGACGCGCTGTCGGCGTCTCGCCAGCGCGTTGCGTGCGCGCGGCATTGGCAAGGGCGACACGGTTTCGGTCATGGCGCCCAACGTGCCGGCGATGCTCGAGGCGCATTATGGTGTTGCCATGTCCGGCGCGGTGCTCAACGCGCTTAACTATCGGCTCGATGCCAAGACCATCGCTTTCATCTTCGGTCATGCCGAAACCAAGCTGCTGATCACCGACCGCGAATTCTCGCCGACCATCAAAGAGGCACTGGCTCTTGCCGCGCACAAGCCGTTCGTCGTCGACATCGACGATCCGCTGTTCACCGGTGGCGAAGCGCTCGGCCAGCTCGACTATGAGGCGTTTCTCGCAACGGGTGATCCGGCCGCAGACATTTCGCTGCCGGCCGACGAGTGGCAGGCCTATTCACTCAACTACACCTCGGGCACGACCGGCAATCCAAAGGGTGTCGTCTATCATCACCGCGGCGCATTCCTGAATGCGGTCGGCGACGTGATGTATTTCGGCTTGTCGTCGCAAGCCATCTATCTGTGGACGCTGCCGATGTTTCACTGCAACGGCTGGTGCTACACCTGGGCGGTAACGGCGGCGTGTGGCACGCATGTCTGCCTGCGCCGCCTCGATCCGGCACAGGTCTTCGCCTTGATCGAGAAGCATCGCGTCACGCATCTATGCGGCGCGCCAATCGTGCTCAACCTGTTGGCCTATGCGCCGGACAGCGCCAAGCGGCGCTTCGACCATCCGGTCAAGGTGATGACCGGCGGCGCGGCGCCGCCTTCGACCATCATCGCCAACATGGAGCAGCTCGGATTCAGCGTGACCCACGGCTACGGCCTGACGGAAACCTACGGCCCGGCGACCATTTGCTTCGCGCAGGACGATTGGCCGGGATTGCCGTTAGCGGAGCGCACCGGCCGTATGGCGCGGCAGGGAATGGAAGTCGCGACGCTGGCCGGCGCGCGCATTGTCGACGCGAAGTTTGCCGATGTCCCGGCCGACGGCCTGGCGATTGGCGAGATCGTGCTGCGCGCCAACACCGTGATGAAGGGTTATCTCAAGAATGCGAAGGCGACCGCCGAGGCTTTTGCTGGCGGCTGGTTCCACACCGGCGACCTCGCCGTGCGCCATCCCGACGGGTATATCGAGATCAAGGACCGCGCCAAAGACATCATCATCTCGGGTGGCGAGAATATCTCGTCGCTCGAGGTCGAGGAGGCGCTTTACAAGCATCCCGCGGTGATGGAGGCGGCGGTGGTAGCGCGGCCGGACGAAAAGTGGGGCGAGACGCCGTGCGCTTTTGTGGCGCTCAAGCCAGGTGCCAATGCAACGGTCGATGACGTCGTCGCGTTTTGCCGCACCAATCTGGCGCACTTCAAGGTGCCGCGCACGGTCGTGTTCGGTCCGCTGCCGAAAACCTCCACCGGCAAAATCCAGAAATACCTGCTGCGCGAGCAGGCCAAGAGTCTGACACCGTGAGCGCCGATTTCTCGCTCGCCGGCAAGCGGGCATTGGTTACGGGCGCGTCGCGCGGCTTGGGGCTCCACTTCGCGCAGGTCTTGGCTTCGGCTGGTGCCGACGTTGCACTGATGGCGCGCCACCGTGCGGCGCTTGACAAGGCGGCAGCGACGGTCGCCGGAGCGACGGGCCGGCGTGCGATCGCGGTGCTCGGCGACGTCACCGATACGGCGAGCGTGCTCGCGGCGTTCGATCGGGCGGAAACGACGCTCGGCCCGCTCGACATCCTGATCAACAATGCCGGCATTGCGGTGTCGAAGCCGCTACTCGATCACGACGAGGCCGATTGGGATCGCGTGCTCGACACCAATCTCAAGGGCGCCTGGCTGATGGCGCGCGAATTTGCCGCGCGGCGCATCGCCGACAGCCGCGGCGGCCGCATCGTCAACTTAGCGTCGCTACTGGCGTTTCGAACCGCCCGCAACGTGCCGGAATATGCCGCCGCCAAAGCCGGCTTGGCGCAGCTGACGCGTGTGCTGGCGCTTGAACTCGCGCGGTACGGCATTGGCGTCAATGCGCTGGCGCCGGGCTATTTCGAGACCGATATGAACCGCTCGTTTCTTCACAGCGAAGCGGGCAGGGCCGTGACGGCGCGGATTCCACTGGGCCGCACGGGAACCGCGGCCGATCTCGACGGCGCGCTCCTGTTGCTGGTGTCGTCCGCAGGCGCCTACATCACCGGCGCCATCATTCCCGTCGATGGCGGCCATTTGGTCGCCTCGATCTAGGCCGAATCGATAGCGCGTCCTTTGGCCTGACCGCACCGAAGCGCGGCTAATGGCTCGATCATCCATATCTAATTTCGCTTTACAGAAATTATGAGAAGACTCTGTGGATGAATCGGCGAGTGTGCCGCGCCCGGATGCGGACAGCCGCAAGCCGTTTGACCGCTTCGACGCCGCTTTGCAGGATGAAGCCATGGATCGAATCGATATCGTCGCGGTGAGCGCGTTCTATCCGCCGGTGATGGAGGCGCTGACGGCGACCTATGCCGTACACCGGCTCGATCAGGCCGCCGACCGCTCCGCGTTCCTGGCGCCGCTCAAGGACAAGGTGCGCGGCGTCGCGACGTTCACCAGCAAGGTCGATGCCGCTTTGATGGAGGCGCTGCCGCGGCTCGAGATCATCGCCTCGATGAGCATCGGCCTCGACCATATCGACCTCGTGGCCGCCAAAGCGCGCGGCATCCGGGTCACCAACACGCCTGGCGTGCTGACCGACGACGTCGCCGATCTGGCGATTGGCCTGATGATCGCGGTGGCGCGGCGGCTGGTCGTTGCGGACCGATACGTGCGCGACGGTGGCTGGCTCAAAGCACCGATGCCGCTCCAAAGCAAGCTCGGCGGCACCACGCTCGGTGTGCTCGGTATGGGCCGCATCGGCCAGGCGATCGCCAAGCGCGCCGCGGCGATGGGCATGACGATCGTCTATCACAATCCGCGGCCAAAGCCAGAGATGCCCTACCGTTACTATCCGGATCTCGCGGTCATGGCGGCCGACGTCGATTATTTGGTGGTGGCTGTTCCCGGCGGTACGGCGACGCAGCACTTAGTCGACGCGCGAATTATCGCGGCGCTCGGGCCGAAGGGCGCGGTCATCAACGTCGCCCGTGGATCGGTGATTGATCAGGCGGCGCTGATCGCGGCTTTGACCGCGCGTAAGCTTGCCGGCGCTGGCCTCGACGTATTTGAAGATGAGCCGCGCGTGCCCGAGACACTGACCCGCCTCGACTCTGTGGTCCTGACGCCGCATGTCGGCAGCGCGACGCACGCGACGCGCCTGGCGATGGGACGGCTGATGCTCGACAATTTGGCGGCGCAATTCGGACGCAAGCCGCTGCTGACTCCGGCGGTCTAAATCGTCGGCAACCGGTCGGGCGCAGTGCCAACTCGCGCCGGCGCATTACGCCGCTCAAGCTCGAGCAGCAGCGCGCTGTGGTCGTAGCGGGCGCCGCCATGGGCGACGAGGTCGCGGAACAGCGTCAGGGCGGTTTCAGCAAAGGGCAGGGTGAGTCCGGCGGCCTTGGCGGTCGCGACGATGGTGGCGCAATCCTTGACCTGATGATCGGCCGGGCCGCCCGGAATGAAATCTCGCAAAATCATGCGATTGCCGTGCAACGTTAAGACACGTGATTCGGCAAATCCGCCCATGATTGCCTGTCGCACCGCGGCCGGATCGGCGCCGCCCGCCGCTGCCAACAGCAGCGCCTCGGCGACCGCGCCGATGGTCACCGCGACGATCGCTTGATTGGCCAGCTTCGTAAGCTGACCAGATCCGGCCGGACCTACCAGCGTCGGGCGGCCGAGTACCGCGAGTGTTGGTACCGCGCGCTCGAACGCGGCTGGCGGCCCGCCGGCCATGATTGCCAGCGTGCCTTGTTCGGCGCCAACGGTGCCACCGGAAACTGGCGCGTCGAGATAATCGATGCCGCGGGCGGCAAAGCGCCTAGCATGCTCGCGTGCGAGCTCCGGTGGCGCTGAGCTCATGTCGATCACCAGTGCGTCGGAGGCAATGCTCGATGCCGCCCCCTGCGGGCCAAAAAGTACGGATTCGACGGCGGCACCGTCGGCCAGCATGGTGATCACCGTGCCGGCGCCCGCGACGGCTTCGGCGGCGGTATTGGCGACAGTGGCGCCGTGGGTGAGAAGCGAGTCGGCCTTGGTTTTGTCGCGGTTCCAGGCGATCAGGGAGCGGCCCGCGGCGAGCAGATTGCGCGCCATGCGGCTCCCCATCAAACCGATGCCGAGGAAAGCGATCCGACCTGTGGATTGAATCATTTCAGGCTTCTCCATCAAGCCATTATCTCGCAACACCTGCTGTGGATAACGAGGGCCATGTGCAGTCGGCTTAACCAAAAACTAACCATTCTGAACCGAGTCTCGCTCCGCTTCGGCCCGAATGGCCGACGGTTTTAAGGGGAGAATCCCGATGCACGATACGATGATGGCGCGGCTGGATCCGGCGTGGAAACCTTGGTCGGTGCCGCGGATGGCCAAACGCTCGGTTCCAACACGCGCAAACTTGGTCGAACGCTGGAGGGCGTGGCGCAGGCCGACGGCCTTTCAGCGTTGCTTAGCCATCCACATCCTCAATACCACCGAGTCGATCAACGACGTAACGCCGACCAGCGACGCCGCTTAGAGCGGCGTCTGCGCGTCGGCGTGCTGACGAAGCCGCATCTGCGGCCGTCCTGCGCCGTCGATAAAGCCGCCGGTCTCAAGCGCCGCGAGGATGCTGGTGAAATGGGCCGCCGTGCCCGGTCGGTCGGCGCCTTCGAGCCAGTTCTGATCGAGTAGTGAGGCAAGGGCAGGATGGCCGAGTTCGGATTCCCACAGGACGCCGAGCAGCGACGCCATCGCCTCTTCGCGCTCGCGCGCCAAGCCGAACAGCACCTGAGCCTGAGCCGCACGCGCCCGATCACCGGTTTCGGGGCCGGGGCCAAGACCAAAATCCACCAGCCGTCGGCGTGCTGGCGCCGCCAGCTGAAAGTGCGCCACTTCGTGGATCAGCACGTAGGCCTCGGTTTCGCCGCGCAGCACGGAGCCGTCCCAAGAGACGTCGAGTTGCGGCGCTCCTGGCTTTAGGCCGATGTCAAATGTTGTTATAAGAGCAATGGCGTCGGCGTTATTCTTAATAGAATTTGTCGGGGTCGCGCGGGCAGCGTTAGCGCCCTCGGCGATGCGCGCGAACACGGCGCGCGCCTGAGCCACCGATAGCGACTCGGCAAATTGCGCGAGAACAATCGAAAGCCGGTCGTCGGCGAGTGGCGTCAGGATCATGGTGCGAGTTGGATGGCAAAGCGCAGCCACCCGACCTACACCAAATCATCTGCAAAATCAAAGCGGTGACAGATTTTTAGGCGGCCGGACCTGCGGCACGCCCGACCAACGGCAGGATGCCGAGGATCGATTCGCTGCGTACGGCGAGACTGTGTGCTTCGTCCCGGCCAAGTGACGGTGCTGAACGAACCAAGTAACGGGCGTAACCCGATTGGTGGCGTTCAACGATGGACGCGTCCACGCCGGCGCGGTGCAACTGCTCACGCAACGCCAGCGCGTAATGTGGGGCGTTGTAGGCGCCGAATTGCACCCAATAATGTGCCGTCTGCGGGCCATTGGCAGGCGTTTCGGCTTTGGCCGCAACCGGCTGCGTCACGGCTCCGCCGTTGCCACGGTGGATTAACGGCGCGATGTCGAGCTGCGCCGCCAGCTTCGCGTCGGCTTCGGCACGATTGCGCTCGCTGCCGGCGTTGGAGCGAACGCTGAAATAGAGGCCGCCGCCCGCACCGGGCGCGCGTTTTACCGCCGCCCTGATGCCAAGCGTGCCAAGCCGTTCGACCAGTCTGTCGGCGTAGAACGAACCACGATAGGCACCGTATTCGACCCAATAGGTCGGTTGGACCGCGGCCAAAGGCGCCGGCATGCTGCGGCTAGCGGCCGGATTGACCTGATCGAGCTGCGGCGGCACCGGAATCGCAACCATCGGCAGCGCAACATGCGGCGCGGCGGCAGACGGCGGCATCGGCGCCGCGGCTTGCTGCAGGCGCGCCGGCCGGAACGCGTCGATGGAGACCGCGCCGTAAACGCCGAGAACGAGCGCGAACAGCACCGCCATCAACAAGGCGGCGCCGATAGCTCCACCGAAGCGCGAAGTGGTTTCGGACGGATTGTCCACTCTGCCGGCGACCTCCTCGAATGGCCCCCTGACGGCGCGGGCGGCGGATCGAGAAAAATTTATCATGTGTGTGACACGTGACCTACGCCGAAAGCCGCAGAAACCAGCCGCGAATCGAGGTTAAGCCTGTTGATTGCGTGGATAACTCCACTGCGGCCATGCGGTTTGCTGCATCCGCGCTCGGCGGACACCGGGAATTTGCTGCTGAGACATCGAATCCGGCCAAACAGCGTACGAACCGGGCCAAAAAAAGCGCGGCAAAACCCGAGGCTTTCCTTGTTTCTTGGAGTAGCCCTGCGTGGTGTGCGGTTGCACCCCCCGGAGCGCAGGCGCACAGTTACACACCCGTGGCCCGCCGTTCTGCCTTGGGGACGACGCGTCAGGCGTCAGGAGCGGGCGATGGTATTGCGAATGGGCGGAGGACAGGGGGTCGTGGAAGGCGCGCACATCGAGCGCATGCGCGACCTGGCTCGCCGTTGCCGCGATCTGGCGGAATTGACGGCAGTACCCGAAGTGGTTCGCGAGCTCGAACGGATCGCGCGCGCGCTCGACGATGAAGCGGGGTTGGACGAGGGGGAGTGACGACAGCGCGTCGCCGCGTTGCCGGGCAAGAGTAAGGAGTAGCGTCGTTGCTGCCGACCGATACGCGTTCGCCCGATTACTTCCATAAAGTCGTCGACTGCCAGTGGGCGTGTCCTTCCCATACGCCGGTGCCTGAATATATCCGTTTGATCGCGGCCGGCCGTTACACCGACGCCTACATGGTGAATTGGCAGTCGAACGTATTTCCGGGAATTCTCGGACGCACCTGCGATCGTCCGTGCGAGCCGGCATGCCGGCGCGGCCGCGTCGAAAAGGAGCCAGTGGCGATCTGCCGTCTGAAGCGCGTCGCCGCCGACAACAAGAACAATGTCAAGGCGCTGCTGCCGAAGGCGCCGGCGAAGTCGAACGGCAAGCGCATCGCGTTGATCGGCGCCGGTCCGGCATCGTTGACGGTCGCGCGCGATCTCGCGCCACTCGGCTATCACATCGTCATTTTCGATGGCGATCCCAAGGCCGGCGGCATGATCCGGACTCAGATCCCGCGTTTCCGCTTGCCGGAAAGCGTGATCGACGAGGAAGTTGGTTACGTCACCGGTATTGGCGGCATCGAGCTGCGTCTCGGACAGCGTATCGACAGCATGAAAGCGCTGCTCGCCGAAGGCTACGATGCAGTTTTCGTTGGCTCAGGTGCGCCGCGTGGCCGCGAGCTCGACATTCCCGGCCGCAAGGAATCCGCTGCCAACATCCATATCGGCATCGACTGGCTGTCGTCGGTGTCGTTCGGCCACGTCGACAAGATCGGCAAGCGCGTGATCGTGCTCGGCGGCGGCAACACGGCGATGGATTGCTGTCGCACGTCGCGGCGTCTCGGCGGTGAGGACGTCAAGGTAATCGTGCGCTCGGGCTATGACGAGATGAAGGCGAGCCCGTGGGAAAAAGAAGATGCCATGCACGAGGACATTCCGATCCTCAACTTCCTTGTGCCCAAGGAATTCACCCACGCCGGCGGCAAGCTCACCGGCGTCGTGTTCGAGAAGGTGAAGGCGGAATACGACGCCAAAGGCCGGCGCAAGCTGGTGCCGACCGGCGAGCCGGCTCGGCGTTTCGAGTGCGACGAGGTGCTGGTTGCGATCGGGCAGGAGAATGCATTTCTCTGGATCGAGCGCGACATCGGCATCGAATTCGATCAGTCGAACATGCCGAAGGTGGATCCGAAGACCATGGCGTCGACCCATCCGAAAGTATTCTTCGGCGGTGATGCCGCGTTCGGTCCGAAGAATATTATCTGGGCGGTGGCGCACGGCCACGACGCGGCGATCTCAATCGACAAGCTGGTGAACGGTGAGGACATCAATCAACGGCCGCCGCCGATGGTCAATCTCACCAGCCAGAAGATGGGCATCCACGAATGGAGCTACGATAACGCGATCTCCAACGATCTGCGTTATCGCGTGCCACTCCGCGAGAAGAATGTCGCACTCAAGGACGTGCGGCTCGAGGTTGAGTTGGGCTTTGACCAGAAACTTGGCTATCTCGAGGCCGAGCGCTGCCTCAACTGCGACATCCAGACCGTGTTCTCGGCCCCGCTGTGCATCGAGTGCGACGCCTGTGTCGATATCTGTCCGGTCGATTGCATCACGTTCACCGAAAATGGCGATGAGGCCGATCTGCGCCAGCGGCTCAACCAGCCGGCACGCAACCTATCGCAGGCGATTTACGTCTCGGGCACGGTCAAGACCGGCCGCATCATGGCGAAGGACGAAGATGTCTGCCTGCATTGCGGTTTGTGCGCCGAACGCTGCCCCACCGGCGCGTGGGACATGCAGAAATTCCTCCTCGATATGACCCTCGCGGGACCCGCATGTCGCAGCCAATAACCAGCACCAACGATTTCGTCGTCAAATTCGCCAACGTCAACGGTTCAGGCTCGGCTTCGGCCAACCTGCTGTTCGCGCGCTCGATCTTGCGCATGGGTGTGCCGGTGGCGACGCGCAACATCTTCCCGTCGAACATCCAGGGTCTGCCGACCTGGTACGAGGTGCGCGTCAGCGGCGCCGGCCATCTCGGTGCCCGCGGCGGCGTCGACCTGATGGTTGCGATGAACCCGCAGACCTTCGACAAGGACGTCGCGTCGATCGAGCCCGGCGGCTACCTGTTCTACGATTCCACAAAGCCGATGCCGGCAAGCCGCTTCCGTCC
>JBAVMB010000034.1:0-2449 GCA_049689615.1 Allostellaceae bacterium | reverse complement strand
GAGCGTGGCTTGGCGCGATCGACGCTATCGGATCGCCAGTGGCGGGCGCCTCACCCCCGACGGAGATAGTTCGGTATGATGAAAACGTTATTTCTGCAACCGCCTTCCTTCGAGGGTTTCGACGGCGGCGCCGGTTCGCGCTATCAGGCGCGGCGCGAAATTCGCTCGTTCTGGTATCCGACTTGGCTCGCGCAACCGGCGGCGCTTGTTCCCGGCAGCCGGCTGATTGACGCGCCTCCCGCCGGCGTCACGCTCGATCAGGTGCTGCCGCTCGCCAAGACCTATGACCTCGTCGTGATCCACACTTCCACGCCGTCCTTCGCAAACGACGTCAAGGTTGCGCAGGCGATGAAGGATCAGAACTCGAACCTGAAGGTCGGTTTCGTCGGCGCCAAGGTCGCGGTCGAGCCGGACGAAAGCCTCAAGGCCTCGACGGCGATCGATTTCGCCGGCCGTAATGAGTTCGATTTCACGATCAAGGAAATCGCCGAGGGCCGCGCTTGGGATCGGATCGACGGGTTGAGCTATCGCAACGACGCCGGCGCGATCGTCCATAATCGGGAGCGCGCGACGCTCGAAAACATGGATGCGCTGCCGTTCGTGACTGAGGTCTATAAGCGTGACCTGCGTATCGAGGATTATTTCATCGGTTATCTCAAGCATCCCTATGTCTCGCTGTATACCGGGCGCGGCTGTAAATCGCGCTGCACATTCTGCCTGTGGCCGCAGACGGTGGGCGGACACCGCTACCGAGTGCGCAGCGTTGATCACGTGGTCGAGGAGATCCGCCTCGCCAAACATTATTTCCCGCAGGTGCGCGAATTCTTCTTCGACGACGACACGTTCACCGACAATCTGCCGCGTGCCGAAGCGATCGCCAAAGAGCTTGGCAAGCTCGGCGTGACTTGGTCGTGTAACGCCAAGGCCAACGTGCCCCGCGACACGCTCAAGGTGCTAAAGGACAATGGGCTGCGGCTATTGCTGGTCGGCTACGAATCCGGAAACCAGAAAATCCTGCACAACATCAAGAAGGGCATGCTGATCGACGTCGCCAAGCGGTTCACCAAGGACTGCCACGATGTCGGCGTCACCATCCACGGCACGTTCATCCTTGGATTGCCGGGCGAGACGCGCGAGACGATCGAGGAGACCATCAAGTTTGCGACCGAGATCAATCCGCACACGATTCAGGTTTCGCTCGCCGCGCCGTATCCAGGCACCTTCCTGCACAAGCAAGCGGTTGAGAACGGCTGGCTCGACACGGCGCACGCCGAGCTAATTGATGATCACGGCATCCAGATCGCGCCGCTCCATTACCCGCATTTGTCGCACCAGGAGATCTTCGATTCGGTCGAGACCTTTTACAAAAGGTTTTATTTCCGTGCCGGTAAGATCGCCTCGATTGTCGGCGAGATGGTGCGGAGCCCCGAGATGATGATGCGCCGGCTGCGCGAAGGAGTGGAGTTCTTCCACTTCCTGCGCGAACGCGAAATGGCGCACTAATCGGCGCGTTTCAGTTAGGATTGGCCGGCGGCGGACCGAGCAAAGCCGGCAGCACGATGAACGTGCAAAGCAGCGTATAGCCGAGCGAGATCGTCAGCAGCGCGCCCATTGACGCTGTGCCCGGGTGGTTCGACAGCGCGAGGCTGCCGAACGCCGTACCGGTGGTCAGCGCGCTAAACAGGATCGCGCGCGCCGTGCTCGACTGCAGCAGTTCGGAACTGCCGGCGCGCCAGCGCATCACGAAATAGATGTCGAACGATACGCCGATGCCGAGCAGCAACGGCAGGGCGATGATATTGGCGTAATTGAGCGGCAGGTCGAAGACAACGGTTGTCGCCAGCGTCAGCAGCCCCGCAAGCAGGAGCGGTAGCAACACGACGGCTACGTCGCGCGCCCGGCGCAGCACGACCAGGAGCAGCAGGGCGATCGCCGCGATGGCGATGACGCCGGCGGTGACGAAAGCGTGCGTCACCGTACGGGCCGATTCCTGGATCGTGACCGGCGATCCGGTCGCATCCGGCGCGACGGCGCGAACCGCATCGACGAAACGGCGCAGCGTCGCGGGATCGCGCGGGTCGCCTTTCGAATAGACATCGACCAGCGCCCGGCCGTCGGCGGTCACCCAGTCGCGCTTCACTGCTGGCGGGATGTTGTCGAGCGTCACCTTTTGCGCATCGAGTGCCAGGCGGACATCCTGCAAGCGATTGGGAATTTCATCGGAAAGGTTGGCCTTGAGCAGCGGCAGGGTCCGTGTGCCTTTCGCTAGTAATAAATCAAGCGTGTGCGCAAGGCGTTCGGCGGCCGCATAGCGATTGGTGATTTTTTTCAGCTCAGCGTCCGTTGCTCGGATGGCGTCGAGTGTCTCGCGATCGGTTGCCGGTGGCTTGATCATTGTGGGCGCCGGCGACAATGTCGGCGCGAGCAGTGTTCGGGCGTCGGTGAGGAT
>JBAVMB010000033.1:0-1565 GCA_049689615.1 Allostellaceae bacterium | reverse complement strand
TGGCAGGCTCGCCCGCCAGCCGGCAAACGCCATGGCGTACACTGCTTTGAGCACGTTGTTCGACGACATCGCGATCAACACGGCGCTGATCAGGCCGCCCAGCGGCAACACGCTGGGTCCACTCTGCGCCAAATTCAGAACGAAGGGGTCGATGTCAACGAAGCCGACGACCGCGGCAAGTGTGTTCACGCCCGCCTCGCCGAAATGGCTCTGCGCCCATTGCGTGGCGATCGAGGTGATAACGAAGAGCAGCGCAAATACTGCCGCCACCGTAAGCTCAAGCGGATTGCGCGGGCGGGAGCTTTCGTCGGCGGCTGCGAGGCTGTGGGCACGGCGGTATTGCACTGCGGCCATGCCGGCACCGGCAAGCGACAGGATGATCGCCGCCGGAGCAATGCCGAGCGCCAGCGGCATGTCGAAGATCGCCACGATCACCAGTATCCGCAAATACATGATGGCGGTCGCCAGAATGATGCCGGCCTGTGCCTGGGCGTTCGCAGCCGGCTTGGCGGCGGCGGCTCGCGCCAGAACGACGGTTGTCGCTGTCGATGAATACAGGCCACCAAGCAACGCGATCATGAGGTGGCCGCGCGCCGGCGTGACGAAGCGCTGTAGCAAATAGCTCGCGTAGGAGAGCGTGCAAACCACCAACAGCGCGAGCCAAACCTTATAAGGAGTGATGGCGGTGAGTGTGGTCACCGGGTGGTTCGGCAACAGCGGCAAGACAATACCCGTGAGGATCAGAAATTCGGCCGCTGTAACGATCTCGCCGATCGGTAGCCGTTGCGCCAAAGCGTGCAGGCGGGCGCGACTGGTCAGCAACAGAACTGATGCCACGGTAACGGCGATAGCCAGCCAGGGCGGCAAGGTCAACACGGCCGGACCGATCAGATAGGCCAGCACGTTGCAGACCGGCGCGACCAGTCCGACTGCATCTCGGCCGTCTTCGGTACGCTCGCCAATCTGGCGCTGATATGCGACGGCCAGCCACGCGCCGACGATCAGCAAGCCGATGACAAAAGGCAATTTGCGATCAGTGTCGATCAGGTAGAGCAGGCCGCCTGATAAGGCGAGGAGCGGAAAGGTGCGGATGCCGCCGGGGCGCGATAAACCGCTGTGTGCGTGGAAATCTTCGAACGCCAATCCAAAGAACAGCGACAGGCCGAGGATCAGAGCGAAATTTATGAGCAGTGGATCGAGCGGCACAGCTGGGCCTGATTGTTGCGATACGAGGTTTCGTTCAGCCGCCGTAGAACACGTTGTCGCCGAGATCTTTCATTTCGAGGATCGCCGTATCCGGCCGGCCCGCGGGCGGTTTCATGACATGCGCTTCGACGACTTCGCCGACGACGATATGGTGATCGCCCTCGGTGACGATCGTCTTGACCCGGCATTCGACTGCGGCGGGCACGTCGTTCAGGATCGGCGCACCCGTTACGCCGGCGTGATAGCTCTGGCCGCTTAGCTTGCCGTCGCGCACATCGGCTGGTTTGAAAAATGTGAAGGCCAGTGGTTTCTTGTCCTTGCCGAGCATGTTGAGTGCGAATGCGCCAGCGGCTTTGACG
>JBAVMB010000032.1:0-3367 GCA_049689615.1 Allostellaceae bacterium | reverse complement strand
ATCTTCATGAACTTCTTGGCGCGCAGCTCACGCGTCACCGGCCCGAAGATGCGCGTTCCGATCGGCTCGTTCTGGTTGTCGATGAGCACTGCGGCATTGCGGTCGAAGCGAATCGCGCTGCCATCGGCGCGGCGGATCGGCTGCGCCGTGCGCACGATGACCGCCTTGTGCACGTCGCCCTTCTTCACCCGGCCGCGCGGAATGGCCTCCTTCACGGAAACCACAATCACGTCGCCGACCGTCGCCCAGCGGCGCATCGAGCCGCCCAGGACCTTGATGCACTGAACGCGGCGGGCACCGGAATTATCCGCCACCTCGAGATTGGTCTGCATCTGGATCATGGCGTTTCAGCCTTCTGCGGCGCCGCTTCGGCGGCGTCCGCCTTCCCGCGACGAACGCGCTTGCGTCCGGCTTGCGCCTCCGCCGACACCGGATCGGCGACACGCGGCGCCGACGGCGCCGGCGCGCGCGTAACCGCCTCGATCACCCGCCAGCTCTTGCGCTTCGAGATCGGACGGGTTTCTTCGATGCGGACGATGTCGCCCACCTTGTAGGCGTTCTCCTCGTCATGCGCCGCGTACTTCTTCGAACGCGTGATGAACTTCTTGTAGACCGGATGCTGGAAGCGGCGGTCGACGCGCACCGTCACGGTTTTGTCCATGACGTCGCTGGTGACGACCCCCTGCAGGATGCGTTTCGGCATGATTCTTGTCCCTAGGAGGCCTTGCGGGCGCGCTCGCCCATGATCGTCTTGATGCGCGCGATGTCGCGACGCACCTGACGCACGCGTGCATTGTTCTCGAGCTGACCGCTGGCGCGCTGGAAGCGCAGGTTGAAGGCTTCCTTGGCCAATTGATCGAGCTCGCTCTTGAGTTCGTCGTCGGTCTTATGGCGGACGTCGGCGGCCTTCATGCGCTCGGCTCCTCCACATGACCCAGACGGGTAACGAAGCGGGTGCTGATCGGCAACTTGGCAGCGGCGAGACCGAAGGCCTCGAGTGCGAGCTGATGCGGCACGCCGTCGAGCTCGAACAAAATGCGACCCGGTTTGACCCGGCAGACGTAGAATTCCGGGCTGCCCTTGCCGCTGCCCATGCGGACCTCGGCCGGTTTCCGCGACACCGGCACGTCGGGGAAGATGTTGATCCAGACCCGGCCGACGCGGCGGATGTGGCGCGTGATGGCGCGGCGCGCCGCCTCGATCTGACGCGCGGTGACGCGGCCAGGCTCGGTCGCCTTGAGGCCATACGTGCCGAAGGCGAGCGTGTTGCCGCTGGTGGCGAGGCCGTGGATGCGGCCTTTATGCGCCTTGCGGTACTTGCTGAATGCCGGTTGCAACATGATCGAACCCTAACTCTCTCCTCAGGCGCGCGCCGGTTGGGCTTCGGCGGCGCGCTTGTCCTGCGCCATCGGATCGTGGGCGAGCACCTCACCCTTGAACACCCAGACCTTGACGCCGCAGGTGCCATAGGTCGTCTTGGCCGTGCCGTAGCCGAAATCGACGTCGGCGCGCAGCGTGTGCAGCGGCACGCGGCCTTCGCGATACCACTCCATGCGCGCGATCTCGGCGCCGCCGAGGCGGCCCGAGCAATTGATGCGGATGCCGAGCGCGCCCAGGCGCATGGCCGATTGCACGGCGCGCTTCATGGCGCGACGGAAGGCGACACGGCGCTCGAGCTGCTGCGCGATGCCATCGGCGATCAGCTTGGCGTCGATCTCGGGTTTGCGAATCTCGACGATGTTCAGATTGACCTCGCTGTTGGTCATCTTTGTAAGATCCGAGCGCAGCTTCTCGATGTCGGCGCCCTTCTTGCCGATGACCACGCCGGGCCGGGCCGAATGGATGGTGATGCGGGTCTTCTTGGCGGCGCGCTCGATGACGACGCGCGACACGCCAGCTTGCAGCAACCGCTCAACCAGGAATTTGCGCAGCTTCAGGTCTTCGTGCAGCAGGATCGAATAGTCCTTGCGCGCGAACCAGCGCGAATCCCAGGTGCGGTTGATACCGAGCCGCAGACCGACCGGATTTACCTTCTGGCCCATTACGCCTTCTCCTTGCCGCCGGCCTTGCGCTTGGCCTTGGGTTTCTTGCCGGCGCCGGCGGCTTTGGCATCCGCCGCGCCCTTACCCTCGTCCGCCGCCTCGGCGCGCTCTTCGGGCGCGCGTTCGCGCACCACGACCAGCAGATTCGCGTAGTACTTCTCGATCGGCGAGATGCGGCCACGGCCGCGGACGTGGAAGCGGCCGAGCGAAAAGGCGCGGCCGACCGTCGCCTCCTTGACATAGAGCCGGTCGACGTCGAGCTGATGGTTGTTTTCGGCGTTGGCGATCGCGGCCTGCAGCACCTTGCGCACGTCGCGCGCGATGCGCCGACGATTGAAGGCGAGTTCGTTCAACGCGGCCGATGCCGCCTTGCCGCGGATCACCTGCGCCACGAGGTTGAGCTTGCGCGGGCTGGTCTTGAGGGCGCGCGCATAGGCCGAGGCCTCAGTCTCGTCCAAGCGGCGCGGTGCGGCTTGCTTGCCCATCTTACGGACCTTCCTCGCGCTTGACCTTCTTGTCCCCGGCGGTGTGGCCGTGGAACAAGCGGGTCGGCGCGAACTCGCCGAATTTGTGGCCGATCATGTGCTCGGTCACCAGCACCGGCACGAATTTGTGACCGTTGTAGACACCGAACGTCAGCCCGACGAACTGCGGAAAGATCGTCGAACGCCGCGACCACGTCTTGATGATCTCGTTGCGTCCGGACGCGCGCGACTTTTCGGCTTTCTTCATCAGATAGCCGTCGACGAACGGTCCTTTCCACACAGAACGTGCCACGCTCGGGCCTCCTACTTGTCGCGCTTCCGCCGCACGATGTAGCGGTCGGTTGCCTTGTTGTGACGCGTCTTGTTGCCCTTGGCGCCTTTGCCCCAGGGCGAAACCGGATGCCGGTTGCCGCGGGTGCGGCCGCCGAGCGGGTGATCCACCGGGTTCATCGCCTCGCCGCGCACGTTGCCGCGCCGGCCGAGCCAGCGCGAGCGGCCCGCCTTGCCGATGACAACGTTCTGCTCATCCGGATTGGATACCGCACCGATCGTCGCCATGCAGTCGGCGCGCACCATGCGCACCTCGCCCGAGGCCAGACGCAGCAGCGCGTAGCCGGCGTCGCGGCCGACGAGCTGGACGAAAGTGCCGGCGGAACGCGCCAGCTGGCCGCCCTTGCCCGGCTTCATCTCGACGTTGTGAATGATCGTGCCGACCGGGATGTTGCGCATCGGCATGGCGTTGCCCGGCTTCACGTCGACGCGCTCGCCCGAGACGACCTGGTCGCCGACCTTGAGGCGCTGCGGCGCGAGAATGTAGGCGAGCTCGCCATCCGCATATTT
>JBAVMB010000031.1:0-5858 GCA_049689615.1 Allostellaceae bacterium | reverse complement strand
AGCCCTCTTCGAGCGGCCGCTTGTCGTCCTGGTGGCGCGCGTTGCGCAGATTGACCGTGCCGAAGCGCGTGAAGGCCTGCGCCGTGCGGCCTGAACGGGTCGGCAGCACACAATCGAACAGGTCGATGCCGCGCATCACCGCGCCGAGCAGATCGTCCGGCTTGCCGACACCCATCAGGTAGTGCGGCCTATCGTCGGGCAATGCCGGCACCGTCGTGTCGAGGACGGCGAACATCGGCCCCTGGCCTTCGCCGACGGCGAGGCCGCCGACCGCGTAGCCGTCGAAGCCGATGCCGGCGAGCGCCTTGGCCGAAGCAAGGCGCAGCGCGTCGTGCACGCCGCCTTGGTTGATGCCGAACAATCCGTAGCCCGGCATGTCGCGGAACGCACGCTTGCAGCGCTCGGCCCAGCGCATCGAGCGCTCCATGGAATGTTGCGCCTCGTCGAGAGTCGCCGGAAACGGCGTGCATTCGTCGAGCGCCATGGTGATGTCGGCGTCGAGCAGCCTTTGGATCTCGGTCGCGCGCTCGGGCGTGAGCTGGTGCCGGCTGCCATCGAGATGCGACTGGAAGACGACGCCATCTTCGGAAATCTTGCGCAGTTTGGCGAGCGATAGCACCTGGAAGCCACCCGAATCGGTAAGGATCGGGCCTGGCCAGTGCATGAATTGGTGGAGGCCTCCGAGTGCAGCGACACGCTCCGCACCCGGCCGCAGCATAAGGTGATAGGTGTTGGCGAGGACCATGGCGAAGCCGGCCTGTGCCACGTCCTCGGGCCGCATCGCCTTGACGGTTGCTGCCGTGCCGACTGGCATGAAGGCTGGCGTCTCGACGTCGCCGTGCGCCGTGCTGAGGCGACCGCGCCGCGCCGCGCCGTCGCGCGCCGAAATTACGAAACCAAGGCTCATGACCGGTCCGGCAGCAGGAGGCAGGCGTCGCCGTAGGAGAAGAAGCGATAGCCCGCTTCGACCGCATGGGCGTAAGCGCGCTTCATGCGTTCGAGTCCGGCAAAGGCCGACACCAGCATGAACAGAGTCGAACGCGGCAAGTGGAAGTTGGTGAACAGCACGTCGACGGCGCGGAAGCGATAACCCGGTGTGATGAAGAGGTTCGTTTCGCCTTCGAACGGCTTCAGCGTGCCATCGGCGGTGGCGCTTTCGAGCAGCCGGACCGAGGTGGTACCGACGGCGACGATGCGGCCACCGGCCGCGCGCGCGGCGTTGAGCCGCGCCGCCGCGTCGGCGCTTACCGTTCCCCATTCGCCGTGCATCACGTGAACCGCTGTGTCGCTGACTTTGACCGGCAGGAACGTACCGGCTCCGATGTGCAAGGTCACGGTTACCCGCGCGATGCCGGCGCGGTCGAGCGCTTCGAGCAGCGCCGGGGTGAAATGCAGCCCAGCCGTCGGCGCGGCAATGGCGCCTTCGTTGATGGCGAAGATGGTCTGATAGTCGGCCCGGTCGTGCGGATCGCCGCCGCGCGGCCGCTTGATGTAAGGCGGCAGCGGCATGGCGCCGTAGCGTTCGAGCGCCGCGCGTAGATCCGCGCCGCCGCAATCGAATTGGAGACTGAGATCGCCTTCGTCGTGACGGGCCACGACCGTGGCGGTGAAATCGGCGGCAAATTCGATCCGGTCGCCAAGCTTGAGACGCCGCGCGTTCTTGACGAAGGCGCGCCAGCGCGCCGGCGCCTCGCGGCGATGCAGCGTCGCCTCGACTGCTGCCTGGCCGCGCCGGCCGTAAAGCCGGGTTGGAATCACCCGCGTATCGTTGACCACCAACACATCGCCGTGTTTCAGCAAGACCGGCAAATTGTGCACATGCGTGTCGGCAAGCTCGCGGCCAACGACCAGCAGACGCGCGGCGTCGCGCGGCTCGATCGGATGCGTCGCGATCAAACGGCGCGGCAGCGGAAAATCGAAATCGTCGACCCGCATCGCGGGGAACCCGCGCGCGTCAGGAAGCGAGCGGCGGCAGCGGCTCGGCGCCGGGCGGCAGCGGCGTGCGATCGGTATTGAGGACGAGGCCGATCAGTCCGTAATAGCCGACACAGACCGTGAGCTCGACCACGCCGGTATCGCCGAAGATCTGCTGAGCGCGAGCGAAGACCGGATCGCTGACGCCCTTGGTGGCGAGCAGCTCGCTGGCGAAGTCATAGGCGGCCTGCTGCTCGGCAGTAAGGCCGCGGGGCTTCGCGCCTTTGGCGATTGCGTCGCATACCGCCGCCGGCAATCCGGCATCGAGTGCGAAGCCGCGATGCACGGCCCATTCGAACTGCGCACCCCAATGGCGCGCAGTGACCAGGATCACCAGCTCCTTGACCGCATCGGACAGCGTGTTCTCGAAGCGCAGATAGCGACCGACATTCTGCACCCGGTCGCCGAGCGCGGGATGTCGCAGCAACATGTGAAACGGGCCGCGCAGCGTCTTGCGATTCTCGGCAATTGCCGCCGCGACGCGTTTCTGCTCAGCCGTCATCACGCTCTCGGCGAGCGGCGGAAACCGTTGTTCGCTCATTTCGTCGGCGATGGAACTCGCGGCGTTTCAGCTGCGATCATGCGCCGGCCGGTCGCTGGCGGACGCGGCAGGCGGCTGCACTTGCTGTGGCGGTTTGCCTTCGGATTCGTCATCTTCGCGCATGCCCGCCTTGAAAGCCTTGATGCCTTTGGCGAAGTCGCCCATGACCCGCGGCAGTTTGCCGGCGCCGAACAACAGGACGACGATGACGAGCACGACCAGCCAGTGCAGCAGGCTGAAGGAACCCATGGTAAAACCTCGGAAATTGGTCCGGATGAGGTAGCTTTAGCACCAGATGGCGCAGACGTAACGGCCGTATGTCAAGCGAAAACCGCCCCGTCCGCAAGGCCTGGACCCGGCATGCCCGGAGCCTCGTGCTGCGCAAATGGCTGCTGATTGCGCTCGGCGTTGCCTTGATCGGATGGGCAACGGCGGCGATCGTCCAGCATCGCGAGGCTGCGACCGAAACCGCCGGGGGTGCGCCCACCAATCCGGCGTCGAAGACGGAGACGACCAAGCCGCCGTCATCGGCGCAGCCGGAAACGGCGAGCGCAGCGCCATCCGCCCCGTCGTCTGCAACGGAAAGGCCGTCGGCTTCGGCTTTGCGTTCGGCGCCTGGTGGCGAGGCCGCGCTGATCCTGGCGGCGCCGGCACTGGCGCCGTCGCCTGCGCCGCAGGTGGAATTGCCGCCGCAGGCCGGATCGTCGCCTGCCAAAGCGGTGCCGGATCTGCCAACTGTCGCCGTCGCACCGCCCAATTTCCATGTCGTGCCCGGCGACCGGGACACCAAGGCGTTCGGCGCCGTAACCATGAGCGATCGCAACGGCCGGACGTTCACCATCGTGCCGGCCGCACCGATGGCGTCGTCGTCACCGCAGCGGACGGCATCCGTCGCGCCGCCGGCTGCGTCACCGGCGCCACGGCCCGAAGTGTTCGCGCCCGTGGGCAATCCGGCCGTGTTCAGCGGCCACGCCCGCGTCACTGGTCCGATCACCCTCGATATCGAAGGTCAGGCGGTACAGCTGTTCGGCATTACACTGCCGCCCGCTGACGATCGCTGCGCCGCATCCAACGGCTCGGTGAAGCCCTGCGCAGCGGTTGCCGAAGCGACGCTGACGCAAAAACTGGCCGGCCATTCAATCGTCGCGTGCCGCGTGCCGCCGGGTCAGCGCGGCACTCTTGGCGCGATCTGTCTCGACGAGCAAGGCAACGATCTCGGCCGCTATCTCGTCATCGAGGGGCTGGCGCTCGCCGATTCAAACGAGAGTTACGACTATCTTCCGGCTCAGGGCGCAGCGCGGTCGGCGAAACGCGGCCTATGGCACTTCCGCTGAAACGCGAACGCTCCCGGCGTCGCCGCCGGGAGCGTTCGGTTGACCTGTTTCAGCGCGATTCAGGCTGCGTTGTGATTCTTCGGCCGCACATACGCCATCGTAGCGTGCTCGGCGCAGTACGGTTTACCGGCGAGCGTGCGCTTGCCGCAGAAACCGAAATCCCTGTCGCCGGGATGTCCCGTCGGCCACGAGCAGTTTCCGCTGCCGGTCGCCGCCGGTGCCGGCGCGGGCCGCCGCATCGGCGGACGCTTCAGCGGCGATGGCCGCGGCGTCAGCGCCAGCCGATGTGCCTTCCCCACCACGGCATTCTTACTGACCCCGAGCCGGCGACCGATTTCGGCCGTCGAATGTCCTTCGTCCCAGAGTCGGGCAAGGTTCTGTATGAGTTCAGCGGTCCAAATCGATTCCATAACCCATCCCCCCGTATATCGTGGTGAGAGATCGTCTAGCCACTAGATACAGTATCATAGGGACCCGAACCGGCCAACTGCCGCGATTCGAATATCCCCAGGATTCACAGCGGCGGCTGAAATCCGCGAACCCCTGCCCGATACCATGCTCGCGCTGATCGCCACCCTCGCCATACAGGCGCTGGCCACCATGATGGTGCTGGCGCCCCCGGTGTTTGCCGGTCTTGCCGCGCCCGCCTTCGGCGTCAACGCCAACCATATCGGTGTCTTCACCGCGGTGGTTTACGCCGCGGCGTGCCTATCAACCGGCATGTCGGGCGGACCGGTGCGGCGCTACGGCGCGATCCGTGTCAGCCAGGCGGCGCTGTTGATCGGCGCAACCGGCTTGGCGCTGCTGGCCAGCGCCTCGATCTGGCTCGGTCTGATCGGTGCGGTGTTCATCGGCGTCGGCTATGGACCGATGACGCCCGCGAGTTCGCATATCCTGATCCGGCAAACGCCGGCGGCGCGCCGCGCGCTCGTCTTTTCGATCAAGCAGACCGGCGTGCCGTTGGGCGGCGCGCTCGCCGGTCTTGTCGTGCCGCCGCTGGCGATCCCGTTCGGCTGGCGGGGCGCTGCGCTGGCGATTGCCGCGGTCGGCGCGTTGCTCGCAGTCGCCTGCGAACCGCTGCACAAAAGCCTCGACGACGATGCAGATCCGGCGGCGGCCGGCGGCAGCCATATCTTGACTGCTGTCAACCTAGTCCTGGGCGAGCCGGTGCTACGCCGCCTGGCGCTCGCCTCGCTCGCCTATTCGGCGATGCAGCTGTGCGTCAGCGCCTTCGTCGTCAACTTTTTGACCGAGCACGCCGCCATGGCGCTGGTTGCCGCTGGCCTGGTGATGGCGGTGCTGCAGGCAGCCGGCATCGTCGGCCGCATCGTCTGGGGCTGGACTGCCGACCGGCTGGTGAGCGCGCGACAAGCGTTGAGCCTGCTTGGCCTTGCGATTGGCGCGACTGGCGCCTTGCTGGCGCTCGTCGGGCCGGAGTGGCCGATGACATTGGTGCTCGTGGTCGCCGCAGCGCTCGGTGCTGTCGCGTTGGGCTGGAACGGCGTGTTTCTTGCTGAAGTCGCGCGTCTGGCGCCGCCGGGCAGCGCCGGCATGGCGACTGGCGGCGCACTGGCCCTGACGTTCGTGGGCGCGCTGCTCGGACCCCCGGCGTTCGGCGCCGTCGTCGATTTCACGGGCAGCTATCGGATCGCATTCTTCATTGCCGCGGCCGCGGCGGCGATGTCCGGCCTCGCGGTCAGCCGCCGGAGGCCGTAATGGCGCACATCAGCCGTTGTGCGGCAGTAGCTCGATCGACGAGGCCTCGCGCCCGCGGCGCGCCTGCGACACCATCATGCGGACCGGCTGGCCGGGCTCAAGACCGTCGATGCCGGAACGGCGCAGCGCCGTTATGTGCACGAAGATGTCCTTGCTGCCGTCGTTCGGCAGGATGAATCCAAAGCCGCGTGCCGGGTCGTACCATTTGACCACGCCATCGAGCGATTCGGCTGGCCCCGCCGGCATGTCGTTGCCGCCACCGCCACCGCCGCCGCCGTCACGCGAGCGGAAGC
>JBAVMB010000030.1:0-1585 GCA_049689615.1 Allostellaceae bacterium | reverse complement strand
CAGCTACAGTTTCCAGCAGGGCGCCGGCTATAGCGTCAACTACAACGCCGATCCGGGCGATGCGCTGGCGCCGATCGTCTTCGAGGCGCCGGTGCAGATCGCGTCGTCCGGTCTCGAGGTCTGGCTCGCCACGGCCGGCGGCCCGAATTGGGGCGGCTGCGACGTCTATGTCTCGAGCGACGGCTCGACCTACAAGCTCGCCGGCCGCAAGAACGGTCCGTCGCGCATGGGCGTGCTGACCGCTGCGTTCCCGGCCGGCAGCGATCCCGATTCCAGCGACACGCTCGCGGTCGATCTCTCGGATTCGAACGGCGCGCTGCTGTCGGGCACGCAGCAGGATGCGGATTTGGCGCACACTTTGTGCTGGGTCGACGGCGAATTCGTCAGTTACGAGACCGCGACTCTCACCGGCGCCAATCGCTACAGCCTTGCGACATATATAAGGCGTGGTCTCTACGGCTCGGCGATATCCGGGCACGCCGCCGACGCCGGCTTCGCGCGCCTGGATGATGCGATCTTCGCGCTGCCCTATGACAAGAGCCAGATCGGCGCCACCGTCCACATCAAGCTGGTGTCGTTCAATCTCTACGGCGGCGGCTTGCAGCTTCTCGCCTCCGTCACCGATTACACCCACACCATTGCCGGTCCGCCGCCGCCCGCCAACGTCGAGGGATTCTCGGCGCAGCAGACCGGCGGCGCCGTCGTCTTCAAGTGGAACGAGGTCCAGGATTTCGCGCTCAAGGGCTACGACATCCTCTATGGCCCGCAAGGCGGCTCGATCGCGTCCGCGACCTTCCTCACCGAAAGCGCCCGCGGCACCGAGATGACCAACGCCGCCGTGCCGCCTGGCACCTGGACCTTCTATATCCGCGCGCGCGACGTCGCCGATCAGTTCTCGCCGCTGCCGGCGACCGTCGATCTCATCGTGACGAATCTGAACCCCATCATTCTCGACGAAGAGTTCGCGCCGTTCTGGTCCGGCACGCTGTCGGGCTTCGTGCCCCACTGGACCAGCGTGCTGGTGCCGGACTCGGCCGAGCTCGCGAGTGCGCACACCAACGCGCAATTGTTTGAGGAGTTTGTACCGTTCCCGGTGGCGAGCTCGAGCTTCGCGACACTCGCCGCCGACACGGGCTTCGACGATACGCTGCGCGTCTGGGCGAATATTGCGACGACATTAGGCCGCGGCCAGGCCGGCACGCCCGAGGCGAGCCTCGCCATCGACACCTGGCTCACCGGCGCGTCCGATCCCGGCGCCTTCGCCGCCTGGACGATCGGCACGGTGGAGATGCGCTATCTGCGCGGCGCGGCGGTGCTGACCAACGTGGCCGGAGCGGTCGCCTGTCTCGCCGCCTTCGAGCTGGTCGCCGACCGTTCGCCCAAGATCGAGAACTCCGCCGCCAGCGTCGCGATATCCGCCGGCGGCACGGGCGTCGTCTTTCCGTCGCCTTATCACCTGCCGCCCAACGTGCAGGTCACGCCGCTGGGGTCGAGCGCGGTGAGCGCGACCGCGACTTCGATCACCACCACCGGCTGCACCATTCACGTCTTCGACCACACCGGCGCCGACGTCGGCGGCAGCGTG
>JBAVMB010000029.1:0-3895 GCA_049689615.1 Allostellaceae bacterium | reverse complement strand
GCCGCCGGCGCCGGCGATGCCCGGCGCCTATGATTTTCAGCGCCGCGCCTGGTTCGAGCGCTTGGGCGGCGTCGGCTATGCACTGTCCGCGCCGGAGAAATTCGACGAGCCCGTGCCGGGCGCCGTGGCCCAGGCGATCGAAGCCGTGCGCCATGCCGTTACGCGGCGCATCCGCGCGGCGCTGCCCGGTTCCGACGGCGCCATCGCCGCCGCCCTCATCACCGGCGAGACGCATGCGATCCCGCCTGACGACGCCGGCGCGTTCCGCGATGCGGGCCTGGCGCACATTCTGGTAATCGCGGGGCTGCACATGGGCATGGTCGCCGGCATCTGCTTCTTCGCCTTGCGCGCGCTGTTCGCGCTCATTCCGCCGATCGTCCTCAACTATCCGACCAAGAAAAACGCCGCGGCGCTGGCGCTGCTGCTGACCTTTCTCTACATGCTGCTGTCGGGCGCGACCGTGTCGTCGCGGCGCGCCTTCGTAATGACGGCGCTGGCGCTGGTTGCGATCCTGCTCGATCGTTTGAGTTTGTCGGCGCGTGCGTTGGCGCTCGCGGCCGTCGCCATCATGGTGATGACGCCCGACAGCGCCACCGGTCCGAGCTTCCAGATGTCGTTCGCGGCGGTGGCGGCGCTGGTCGCGTTCTACGAGGCCTGGCGCGGCCGTCTTGCGGACTGGCACCGCGACGCCGGCGCGGTGAAGCGCCTCGGCCTCTATGCGCTCGGCATCGCTTTCACCACGGTAGTGACGACGGTCGCGACCGCGCCGTTCACGGTCTATCACTTCAACCGCCTGCCGCTTTACTCCGTCGCCGCCAACGTCGTCGCCGTGCCGATCACCGGCTTCTGGGTGATGCCATGGGCGATCCTCACCTGCTTGCTGATGCCGCTCCATCTCGAAAGCATTGCGCTCGTGCCGATGAGCTGGGGCATCGATGCCATCACCGCGATCGCCAAGGGTGTCACCTCATGGCCGGGCGCGGTGCTGACGCTTCCGAGCATGCCGGCCTGGGGCATCGCCGTCGCCGCGGCGGGCGGCTTGTGGCTCGCCATCTGGCGGCGGCGCTGGCGCTGGTGCGGCGTGCTGCCGCTTGCCATTGGATTGCTGTCGACGGGCTACGAACGTCCGCCGGATATTCTGATCTCCGGCGATGCCAAGCTTGTGGCGGTGCGCGCCGCCGACGGCAACTACCTGCCGTCGAAGGCCAAAGGCGAGCACACGACCGCCGATAGCTGGACCAAGCGCGCTGCGACGGCGATGGGTCCAGCATGGCCCGACCGCGGAACTTCGGCCGACGGGCTGCTGGCCTGCAACGCCGGCTCGTGCCGTTACAGCGCGCGCGGTGCGGTGGTGACGTTGCTGCGCGATCCTGACGCCTTCGATCGCGCGCAGTGCCAGGCCGATTTGGTGGTCGCGCCGGTGCCGGCGTGGAAAATCTGCCCCGGCGCGCGCATCGTCGACCGCATCGACGATTACCGCGACGGCGGTTATGCGGTGTGGCTCGATGCCGGGGCTGTACGGCTCGAAAGCGTGCGCGATTATCAAGGAGCGCGGCTATGGTCGCCGCCGCGACGTGAGCGCGCTAAAGTGGCGGGCAAGGGGAGCTGAGATGACCGAGACGACCACGCCGCCGGCCGATGACGAGCGCGCCCAACGCAAGGCGGCGGCCGAGCGCCGCACCCTCATCATGTGGGGCTACGTCACCGGCTTCATCACGTTCATCAGCTACGTTGTCGGCCTCGAGCCGAGCTTCATTCCGCTCGGCTTCGGCGTGCTCGGCTGCATCATCGCCTGGCAGTTGAACGCCAAGGGCGAGCGTCATGGACTTTACGCCGGCATGATCAATCTTGCCGGCATCCTGATCTGGATTACCTACAACTGGCCGCGGCTGCGCGGCTGGATGAGCTGAGCCGGCGCTAATACCGCCGCAGCAACCCGACCAGCTTGCCCTGCACCTTGACGCGGTCGGGTCCGAAGATGCGCGTCTCGTACGCCTTGTTGGCGGGTTCGAGCGCGATCGATTCACCGCGCTTGCGCAGGCGCTTCAGCGTCACCTCATTGCTGTCGACCAGCGCCACCACGATCGAGCCGTTCTCGGCAGTGTCGCAACGTTGGATCAGCACGGTGTCGCCGTCGCAGATGCCGGCCTCGACCATGCTGTCGCCGGCGACTTCGAGCGCGTAATGCTCGCCGATGCCGAGCATGCCGGCGGGCACGCTGATGGTGTTCGCGTTGTCGCGTAGGGCTTCAATCGGCGTGCCGGCGGCGATGCGGCCGTAGAGCGGCAGCTCCTGCGCCTGGCCGGTGTCGTTGACCGCCATGCCGGGCAGCGCGGTGTTGAAATCGCCCTTGATCACCGTCGGTGAGAATTTGGTCGGCCGGCCCTTGGCGGCGGTTTCCTCCGGTAGCTTGACGACTTCGAGCGCGCGCGCGCGATGCGGCAGGCGGCGGATGAAGCCGCGCTCCTCCAGTCCCGAAATCCGGCGGTGGATGCCCGATTTCGATTTGAGGCTGAGCGCCTCTTTCATCTCTTCGAACGACGGCGAAATGCCCGAATCGGACAGCCGCCGGTTGATGTAGAGCAAGAGCTCGTGTTGTTTGCGCGTGAGCATGAACGATTCCCCGCAACAGTCGGCGCGAACGCCAGTTCGGAACAAAACAACAACTGTTTGTCGTTCTAGTTTGGTTCCGGCGCTGCTGTCAAGCGGCTTTATCCACAGGCGGTGGATAATTTTCTGATTCGACCGTTGTTAGACAGGGTTAGGCGCTGTCGTTCCAGATGAAAGCGCTCATCATCATATCAATGGTCTGGCCATCGCGCGCCAGAGGCAGGGCCAGCACCTCGCAATTATGCGGCAGGTTGTCGGTGACGAACTCATGCACGCGGCGATAGACGATCGGCGTCCGCTGCTCGATCACCTCGGCGAAATGGCTGTGGGCGCCGGCGGCGTGCGTTGAGTTGGGGATCTCGTCGACCCATTTGCCGGTGAGCTCGACGCCAATGCGCTGGGCGAGGCGCGTCGCGTGCACGCGATAGCGGAAGCGCAAGGGGGAATAGACAACGTCGAGCAGCGATAGGTTGCCGATCAAATATCGGAAATCCTCCGGGGTGAAATCCGCGCGCGACGGAAACGCGCGACCGCGGCGGCGCGCTTCCCAATCGGCCAACAGCCGCGCGAGCCGGGCGTCGCGAACGCCCAGGCTGGGCGGATGGAGCTGCAGCATGCCAAGATATTCGCCGCGCCATGGTTAGCGGCGTGTTAACGATCGCTGGTCCGGCTTATAGCGCTGCGCTCGGGTTGAGCGGCACGATCTCGACCGCTGCCCCCTTTTTGACGGCCGGTGCGTGCGGTGGCCGCACTACCAGACAGTCGGCGCGCGCCAGCAGCGACATCATGGAAGAATCCTGTTTGTCGAACGGTGTCGCTTCGAGCACGCCGTCGGCGCCGAGCGCCAGCGTCGCGCGCAGATAATCCTGCCGCCGGTCATTGGCCGGCAGGTCCTTCGCCAGCCGCGCCGTCGGATTGGTGGCGCCGGCATCGGCCAGGCCTTGCAGCCGCGCCAGCGCCGGCCGGACGAAGAGCAGCGCGCAGACCAGTGCCGACACCGGATTGCCCGGCAAACCGATCATCGGCGTCGTACGATACTTGCCGACCATCAGCGGCTTGCCCGGCCGCATGGCGATCTGCCAGAAATCGAGCACCAGCCCGCTTTCGCCCAAGGCATCGCGCACCAGATCGTGCTCGCCGACCGAGGCGCCGCCGGTGGTGACCAGGAGATCGGCGCCCGCGGCGCCCTCAGCCAATCGGCGGAGCGCCGAAGCGTCGTCGGGCGCGATGCCGAGCTGCACCGGGATGCCGCCGCAAGCCAGGACGAGCGCCCCCAGCGCCAAGC
>JBAVMB010000028.1:0-1741 GCA_049689615.1 Allostellaceae bacterium | reverse complement strand
GATAAGGATGGACCATGTCGCCTTGGATCGGGCCCGGCCGCACGATGGCGACCTCGATCACCAGATCATAGAAACAGCGCGGCTTGAGGCGCGGCAGGAAGCTCATCTGCGCGCGGCTTTCGACCTGGAACACGCCGATGCTGTCGGCACGGCACAGCATGTCGTAGGTCGCTTGGTCGTCCTGCGGCACCGAAGCAATTTCAAGCCGCCGGCCGTGATGGCGTTCAACCAGCTCGAAGCTCTTGCGGATCGCGGTCAACATGCCGAGCGACAGCACATCGATCTTCAAGATGCCGAGCGTATCGAGATCGTCCTTGTCCCATTCGACGAAGGTGCGCTCGGCCATCGCCGCGTTGGCGATCGGCACCACGTCACAAAGCGGGCTCTTGGTGATGACGAAACCGCCGACATGCTGCGACAAATGGCGGGGGAAGCCGAGCAGCCTGCTGGTCAGCGCAAGCGCAAGCCGCAGCCGCGGCGCATCGGGGTCGAGGCCGAGCGCGCACACCTGGGCGTCGGTGACGGCATCGAGGCTCATGCCCCACACCGTCTCGCCCAGCGCGCCGACCATGTCGAGCGACAGGCCCAATGCCTTGCCGACATCGCGGATGGCCGAACGCCGGCGATAGGTGATGACCGTGGCGGCGATGCCGGCATGCTCGCGGCCGTACTTGCCGTAGACGTACTGGATCACCTCCTCGCGCCGCTCGTGCTCGAAATCGACGTCGATGTCGGACGGCTCGTCGCGATCGGCGCTGACAAAACGTTCGAATAGAAGGTCGCTCTGCGCCGGATCGACGGCGGTGATGCCAAGGCAATAGCAGATGACTGAATTGGCGGCCGAGCCGCGGCCCTGGCAGAGAATGTCCCGCGAGCGGGCGAAGCGCACGATGTCGTAGACGGTGAGGAAATAAGGCGCGTAGCCGAGCCGGCCGACAAGATCGAGCTCGTGTGCAAGCTGTTTGGCGACCTTGTCGGGCACGCCTTGGGGATAACGTCGCCGGGCGCCCGTCTGGCTCTCCCGCACCAGATATTCCTGTGGCGTCAGGCCGGGCGGCCAGGGATCGACCGGATATTCGTAGCGCAACTCGTCCAGATCGAAGCGGCAGAGCGCGGCGATTTCGATGCTGTGCGCCAGCGCTTCGGGCCAGCGTGCGAACAGCCGAGTCATCTCATCGGGCGATTTGAGATGGCGCTCGGCATTGGCCATCAGACGGAAGCCGGCCTGATCGAGGGTGCAATGTTCGCGGATGCAGGTCAGTACATCCTGCAGAGCCCGGCGGGACGGCACGTGATAATGCACGTCATTGGTGGCGACGAGCGCGAGGCTGCAATCGTTTGCCATCGTAGCGAGCAACGCAATCCGCATGGCATCGTCGCCGCGATAGAGATGCTGTGCCGCGAGATAGAGCGGGCTGCCAAGCTGCGCGCGGATATCCTTCAGGGATCGAGCAAAGGGCGCATCGGGCTTTTCCGGCGGCAGCACCACCAGCACCTGGCCCGCGTGATGGGCAAGCAAATCGTCGAGAGTGAGGCGGCATTGAGCATTGGGCGCGCGCCGCCGCCCGACGGTGATCAGCCGGCTCAGCCGGCCATAGGCGGCGCGATCGGTGGGAAAACAGAGAAAGCTCGGCGCGTCGTCGAGATCGAGCCGCGATCCGACGATGAAACGGATGCCGGCCTGCCGCGCCGCTTCGTGCGCGCGCACCACGCCGGCGAGGCTGTTGCGGTCGGTGATCGC
>JBAVMB010000027.1:0-11210 GCA_049689615.1 Allostellaceae bacterium | reverse complement strand
GACATCATCACTGCGGCGACCACGATGTCGATTACCATGAACGGCAAAAAGATGAGGAAGCCGATCTGGAAGGCGGTGCGTAGCTCCGACGTCAGGAAGGCCGGCGCGACCAGGCGTATCGGCACGTCTTCGGCCTTGTCGTAGGTCTGGCCGCCAGCCAGCTTGACGAACATGCCGAGATCGTCCGAACGCGTCTGCTTGAGCATGAAGGATTTAAGCTCGGGCTCGGCACGCGTCGCCGCCTCTTCCACCGAGATCTTGTTCTGCAACAGTGGCTGCAGCGCCGCAGTGTTCACCTGGTTGAACACAGGCGCCATGACGAACATGGTGAGGAACAGCGCGAGGCCGATCAGAATCTGATTGGGTGGCGTCTGGGTCAAACCGAGCGCTTGCCGCAGCAGCGACAGCACGATGATGATGCGCGTGAACGAGGTCATCGCTAGTAGCACGGCCGGCAAGAACACCAGGCCGGTCATGAACAGCAGGATCTGGATCGGCACGGTGTAGGCCACGGCGCCGTGGCCGGTCGGCGTGGCGATCAAGGCATCGAGACCGGCCGGTGCACCGTAGGCAACCGCCGGCAGGACGATCAATCCGGCAGCGGCAAAGAAAATCTTGCTAATGCGCATGCGTGCCGTCCAACGGCCGCGCGCCCCGCCAGCGATCGAACGCCTGCGCCAAAGCCGTGCCGAAGCCGGCCGGCGCGGACGCCGAGGGCGTAGCCGCATTTTCCGGCAATTCGCACAGCAGGCCGATCGCGTTGTTGGTGACGCCGAGCAGCAGCCGCTTGCCCTCGACGCGTACCACCACGAGGCGCTCACGCGGTCCGAGCGCGAGCGCGCCAACGACCGAGCAATCGATCCTCGCCGGTCCGGTCGGGCCGAAGCGCCGGCGCACCAGCCAGAGCAAGCCGCCGAGCACCAGCACGACCACGCCCATGCCGACCAGCAGCGGCATCAAGCCGCTGAAGACCGAGGCGTGGCTTGCGTCCGCAGTCAGGCCGCCAAGACCGCTCATTCGACCACGAGCTCGGTGAAGTAGACATTGCGCACGTTCAGTGTCGGCGCCGGCTGGGCAGTTTTGGACTTGGCCGCATGCGGATCGACGGGCGGCGGAAGCACGGCGTTGACCGTGTTGTTGGCTTGGGCGATGAGCTGCTTGCGCAGCTGCTCCACCCCCTGCGGTGACGTGACCTCGCCAATCTTGCTTTGCAGAATTTGCAGCCGGATCGCATCCTGGATTGCCGGCAGTACCTGCTCAACCCGGTCCCTCGCCGCCTTGTCAGCGACCTCGAGATCGACGCCAACCTGAACGAAGCGCGTCGCTTGGTTGTCGTCGAGCATGGTGACGACAAACGGCTTGATGACGACGTAGATCGGCTGCGGCGGCGCCTCGACGACGGCCGCTCTGCGGTGCTGCCAGTAATACCAGCCGCCGGCGGCCGCGGCAGCGATCACCGTGATCCCCGCCAGCGTGATGAGCCAGCGGCCGGATTTGCGCGCGCGCCGGCGCGCCGCGGGTGGGTCGCGTGTTATCGCTGCCATTGCCGATTTTCCTGTTTTTGGCAACCTATCTTGCCGCAAAAGGACCGACCGCGCAAGGCTTTATGCGCTACCTTTCGCCATCCAGCCGTGCCCTGCCGCCCGGTCACGCGCGCGATTCCCGGGTGAAGATGCCGGCACGTGCGATCAGGTCGTCGATTTCGCTTTGGCTGCGGCGCAGGGCCTCCTCGGCCTCCCGCAGCATCTGCCGCTCCATCAGGATCTCGATCATGCGCTTGTTGCGGCGGGCGACGACCAGATCGGCCCATTCGCGCTCGCAGGCTCCCTCAAGCTGACGCACCTGCAGTTCCTCGCGTGCCACCACATCGGCGACGCGACGGATGAACGCCGCCACCGACGCCGCTTGCGACGCCACCACACCCTGGCGGCCGCCATCCTCGAGCTGCGCACGATAGCTGTCGCCGTATTGCCGGAGCAAGTTAAGCTTGCGGCGGGCGGCGGCGCACTCCTTGGCGAGCACGGCCCATCGCCGCTGTGCCTCCTCGACCTGACGCTCCGCCAATTTTCCCATTGCATGCAACGCCATCAACCGCCTCCGGATTTACCGAGTGTTTGCGATAGGTCTTCGATACTGCGAACGAATTCGACGCGCTGGGTCATTTCCTGCTGCAGGAATCGCTCGAATGCTGGATGGAGCGCGACGGCGCGGTCGAGCACGCCATCGTATCCCGACCGATAGCCGCCGAGCGCGATCATGTCGCGGCCTTCCTCATAGCGCGTGTGCAGCTCGCGGAACTCGCGCGCCGCGGCGAACTGCTCCGGCGCCACAACCGAGAACATCACGCGGCTGACCGAAGCGGAAACATCGATTGCTGGAAAATGGCCGCGCTCAGCGATTCGCCGGGACAGGACGATATGCCCGTCGCAGATAGCACGCGCGGCGTCGGCGACCGGATCATTGAGATCGTCGCCTTCGACCAGGATGGTATAGAACGCCGTGATGCTGCCGTTGTGCGGACCGCCGGTGCCGGCGCGCTCAACCAGGGACGCCAGCCGGCCGAAAACTGACGGTGGATAGCCGCGGCTAGAGGGCACTTCTCCGACGGCGAGGGCAATTTCGCGCGACGCGATAGCGAAGCGCGTCAGCGAATCCATCAACAGCAGAACGTTGCAGCCTTGGTCGCGGAAATATTCGGCGATAGTCGACGCGCGCAGCGCGCCGTGCACGCGCGCCAGCGCCGACTGATCGGCCGGCACTGCAACGATCACGGCCTTGGCCAGTGCCTCCGGCGCCAGGTTGCGCTCGATGAATTCCTTGATCTCGCGGCCGCGCTCGCCGATCAGGCCGACGACGACGATATCGGCAGCGGTATAGCGCGCCATCATGCCGAGCAGCACGCTCTTGCCAACGCCGCTGCCGGCGAACAGACCGAGACGCGCCCCCTCGCCAACCGTGAACAGCGCATTGATCGAACGGACGCCGACGTCGAGCGGCTGATCGATAATGGTGCGTGCCATCGGATTGGTCGGGCGGCCGAACAACGCCATGTGCTCGGTGCAGCGCACCGGACCTTTTCCGTCGAGCGGCCGGCCGGCGCCGTCGATAACGCGACCGAGCAGCGCCTTGCCGACCGGCACTTCGCTCGCCGAACCGGCCGGAATGACCCGGGCGCCAGCAGCCAGGCCGTCGGCGTGACCTTCGACCATGAGAAAGGCCCGGCCGCCATCGAAGCCGATGACTTCGGCTGGCACGAGCCGGCCGTTGGCGCTCTCGACGAAGCAGCGCTGGCCGACGCTGACGCGGATGCCGCGCGCCTCCATCACAAAGCCGACAATCCGGGTCAGGATGCCGCTGACCGGAGAAATGCATTCGGCGCTGGCGAACCGGCTGCGATAACGGTGCAAGGTGTCGACGAGGCGGACGTTGTCTTGGGCGCTGAGCTGCATCGAAAGCCCTCAGTCGAACATGGCCAGCATGGCCGCCCGCCAACGGGCTGCGAGCGTCAGATCGCCTTCGAACAGGCTGCTACGCTCGATCCAGCGCCGGTCCGGCCGGGTAGCGTGGTCGATGCCGTCCGCCAAAATCCGGCAACCGCCTGGCTCGATGGTGTCATCCGGCACAAGTTGGACCTTGCCGTTGCCGATGTCGGGCAGATGCGTCTGCAACGCGGCGACATCGTCCGGGTGAAGAAGGACGCGCGGCGTGCCGGTGTCGATCGGGATTTCTGCCAGAACCTGGCGGATGAGCCCGGCAAGCGCATCGTGACTGCGTGCCACTTCGGCGCCGATGACCCGGCGCGCAATTTCGAGTGCCAGCGCGACGATGGCGTCTTCGACGGCATCGTCGAGTTTCTTGATCTCGCCGCCGAGCGCGTCGAAGACCTTCGCGATACGGGCAACCGCCGGCGCTGCATCGGCCGCGGCGGCCTGTCTGCCAGCCTCGTAACCCTCGCTCCGACCTTGCGCCCGTCCCTCTTCGACGCCGCGCGCCAGACCTCCGGCGTAGCCTTCGGCGGCTTTCTCGGCGCGCAGCGCTTCGACGGCAGCAGCGGCCGCGGCGGCGGCCGCCGCATCTTCGTCCACAGAAGGCGGCGGTGGCTCGGCGGGCGAAGCTGGACGCGATTCGGGCAGCGACGGTTTGGTTGGAGAGCGGACCGCTGCGGTCTCGCCCGGCATCAATGACGGCGCATACCAGCGCGCAATTCTCGCATTGCCAGTTTTGAGCCGCGCGATCATGAGCGTACACCGCGCCGGACAACTGTCGCTCGCACGCAGCCCCAGGCCTGCGCCAAGATCCAGCGGCCGGCGTAGAACAGGATGTAAAGCGCGCACAAACCGACGACACCGATCACCGCGTCGGCAAGCAGGCGCGTCACCATGACGGTGCCGATGCTGACCGACGATATACCCTCATCGAACGCCGTGCCTTGGGTGACGAACAGCAGCATCCCGAGTGCCGCGCCGGGTAGGAACAGGCGCATCACCGACGGCGTCGCCGACGCCTCGCTCCTCTGCTCCGATCGCTGCCTGCGCCCGAATGCCATGACTGTCGTTTACCGGTTCAAGGATGACCGCCGACCGGCGGTGGGTTCGCCAACGGAGTCGTCGGAACGCCAGCCGGAAGCACCGGCGCTGTCTGCGGGGCCGGCGTCGGCGCGGGTTCCGCCACCGGAGGCTGCGCGCCGCCCAGCACCGGCACGCCGCCCATCTGTTCGTCGTGGTCGGGCGCGACGACGATGATCGACACGCGCCGGTTACGCGCCATATCGGCCGGCGAATCGTTGGGAGCAACCGGGTGATATTCGCTGTAGCCCGCACCCACCAGCCGGTCCGGCGCAATACCGTCGGTGACGAAACGCTTCACGACCGAAATCGCGCGCGTCGCCGATAGGTCCCAGTTGGAGTCGAATTGGCTGTTGTGGATCGGCGCGTTGTCGGTGAAGCCGTTGACCTGGACGGTATAAGGAACGTCCACCAAGGCCTTGCCGACCTGATCGAGAATGGTCAGCGCCTGCGGCGTCAAGTCGGCGCTGCCGCTGTTGAACAGCAGGGTCGCATTGATGTCGATGACGACGCCATTGGGCTGCCGGACGACATGGACCAGACCCTTCTGGATCAAACCTTGGAACTGGCTCGACAGCCGGTCATAGACCTTGGCGAGCTGCTGGATGCGCCGTTCGATTTGGCTTTGGAGCTGCGGCGAGATATTGCGCGGCGGCACCGGAATCGGCGCCGGCAGATGATCGAACACCCCGCCCTGCTTGGGCGCGAGGCCGGAATCTTCGTGGATCATCTTGCCGAGGAACGCCTCAGCGAAAACCTGCTGTAAAATGCGGTACTTCGAGACGTTGACGCTCGAGATCGCGTAGAGCATCACGAACGTCGCGAACAGCAGCGTCATGAAATCGGCATAGGAGATGATCCAGCGCTCGAGATTCTCGTGCCGCTCTTCATGACGTCGCCGCCGTGGATGCCGTTGATGGTCCATGCCGAGCCCCAAATTAGGCCGTTTTGCGCTCGTCGATCGGCGAATCACGGAATTCGTCTTCCGGGATTTGGTCCCCGCCGTCGTCGCCGTCTTCGCCTCCGGCGTCGACCGCCGCGACGGTCTCGACCTCGCCGTCGTGCATAAAGCTGCTCAGTTTCATGCCGAGATGCAGGCGCGGTTCCGACAAGGCAATGCCGAGCAGGCCTTCGATGATGATTTCCTGCCGCCGCACGCCTTTGCAGATGACTGTGCGCAGCTTGTTGGCGATCGGCAGATAAAACAGGTTCGCCGAAGCGACGCCGTAGATGGTGGCAACGAAGGCGGTGGCGATACCCTTGCCAAGGCTGGCGGGATCGTCGAGATGCGACATCGTTGTGATCAAGCCCAGGACCGCGCCAATAATGCCGATAGTCGGCGCGTAGCCAGCCATCTGCTCGAAGACCCGCGCTGCTCCCATCTCGTATTCCTCGCGGCTATGCAGCCGGGTTTCGAGGATGGCGCGGATCGTCGGCGCAGGAATGCCGTCAATGACCAGGTTAAGCGCCTCTTTCAGAAACGCGTCGCGTTCGTCGTTGGCGATCGGCTCGAGCGCCAGCACGCCTTCGCGGCGTGCGATCTGCGCCCAATCGAGAATCCAATCCACCAACTTCGCCGCGTCGTAGGACGGCGGAAAGAACACCCACAGCAGCATCCGGAAGGCGCGGAAAAAGATTCGCGGCGGCGTTTGCAGCAGGATGGCGCCGGTGGTCCCGCCAACGACGATCAGAAACGCTGGGAAATGCACGAGCGACATGACGCTGCCGCCGTCGAGCGTCATGGTCACAGTGACCGACACGAGTGCGAGCGCAACGCCCATTATGGAAAGCAGATCCATCGCCTAATCCCCTTCCGCGCCGGTTAGCGCATGCGCCGCGGCTTCCCAGTCCGACAGCCGTACCCGTAACGCCAGCAGCGCGCGGCCGTGCAGGCGACAGACCGTAGACTTGTCCATCGTCAGCACAGCGCCGACCTCGTCCATGTTGAGGCCGTGCTCGTAGTAAAGGCTCAGCACCAGCCGCTCGCGCTCGGGCAGGCCGGACACGGCATCGCTCAGTGAGGCCACGACACGGTCGCGGTCGATGCTGCGCTCTTGATCGCCTTCGGCGTGCGCGGCGTGATCGAACTCGGGACCGGCAGCGTCGAGCGGCAGCAAGCGGATCAATGCGGCATCGGCCAGGATGCGCTGATAACGCTCGACCGAAATCCCCATCTGGGCGGCGACCTCCTCGTCCGTCGCTGCGCGCCCGAGCCGCGCTTCGACGGCGCGCATGGCCGCCGCCGCGGTGCGCACGCGGCGCGCGATCGACGCCGAAGGCAGCGCCGTGCGCCGCGCCTCGTCGATCATGGCGTTGACGACGATCCGCCGGGTGCGACGGTCGTATTCGACCATGCCGAGGCCCGCGCGCACGACGCGCAGCAGGGCCATCATGCCGGCCTGGACCAGGTCTTCGACATCGACGCTCGCCGGCAGCCGGGTTTTCAGATGCAAGGCCGATGCCTTGACGCTCGGCATAAAGCGGCGCAGCAGATCACCCTCGTCGATCGACGAGGCGAGCGTCGCCGCGTAACGCGCCAGCTCGGAGGTCACTGCCATCGGCAGCCTCCATGGACTGGCGCGGTCGAGATGGCGGATGTCGGCTTACGCCGCGGCATCGCCGCTCCTTTCCGTCTTGCGGCCGATGACCTCGGTCACGCGGATGCGCTTTTCTGGCGGTATCTCGGCATAGGACACGACCCAAAGCCGTGGCCGAACGACCATCAGCGTTTGCGCCACCAACGGCCGCAACTCGGGCCGCACGAGGATGGCGGGCGGCCGTCCTTCGGCCTCCCAACGCAGCGCCAACGCACCTGCCGTTTCGCGCAGCTGCGCGGCGATCGACGGCTCAATGGCAATGGCCGTGCCGCCTTCGGCCGGCAGCTTGAGCGATTGCAGCAGCAGCTTTTCGAGATCGCTATCGAGCACCGCGGCACGAATTTCATCGACGGCGCCGAAGGCGCTCTGAACGATGAATCGGCCGAGCCGCAAACGCACCACTTCGACGAGTTTGGTAGCATCTTGAGTGCCGGCGCCCTCTTCGAGCAGCGCGGTCACGATGCCGCGCAGGTCGCGCAGTGGCACGCGCTCGGCGAGCAGCGCACGCATCACCTTGTAGACCACCGACGGCGACAGCAGTTTGGGGATCAGTTCGTCGACCAGCTTGGGCGCCTGCTTGGCGAAGGCCGCGAGCACGCCATCCATCTCGGTGCGGCCGAAAATCTCGTCGACGTGATCGCGCAGAGCGCGCTCGAAATGCGTCGCGACGACGACCGTGGCGTCAAACACCGCGTAGCCGGACGCGCGCGCCTGATCGGCCGCAGCCGGCGCGATCCACAAGGCTGGCCGGCCGAAAGCCGGATCGCGCGTCGGCGTGCCCGGCACTTGCGCGGTCGCCTTGTCGCCGCCGATTGCCAGCAGCCTGTCGGGATGGACCTCAGCCGCGGCGCGCTCGACGCCATGGACCAGGATGCGATAACCGATTGGCCGCAAATCGGGATTGTCCCGCACATGGACGGCGGGAACGAGGAAACCGTATTCGCGCGACAACAGCTTACGCACGCCCTTGAGCCGTGGCAGCAGGCCGGCGCCGCGCTCCTTGCCCACTAGGCTGACGAGGCGGTAGCCGACTTCGATCGCTAGCGGCTCGACCACCTCGACAACGCTGACATCGATCTCTTCCGGCTCCGGCGGCGGCGCTGCCTTGGGCGCGATCGCTGCAGCCGAGCGCTGTCGCAGGATGAACGAGCCGGTGCCGCCGAGCACCGCGGCAAAGGTAAGGAACGGCAGATGCGGCATGCCAGGAATGATGCCGAATAGGCCGACGATGCCGGCGCCCAACAGCCAGACCTTGGGATAGGCCGCGAACTGCTCGACCACCTGGCGGCCGATATCGGCGCCGGTCGAGACGCGGCTGACCACCACGCCGGCAGCGGCCGATATCACAAGCGCCGGAATCTGCGCCACCAAGCCATCGCCGACGGTCAGCAAGGCGTAATTCGCCGCTGCGCCGCTCAGATCCATGCCGTGCTGCCACACACCAATCAGCAAGCCGCCGATCATGTTGATGAACAGGATGAGGATCGCGGCAATGGCGTCGCCGCGGACGAACTTGCTGGCACCGTCCATCGCACCGAAAAAATCGGCTTCATGCGTCACCTGCTCGCGCCGGCGGATCGCCTCTTCCTGGTTGATCAGGCCGGCATTGAGATCGGCGTCGATCGCCATCTGCTTGCCCGGCATCCCGTCGAGGACGAAGCGTGCGGCGACTTCGGCGATGCGGCCCGAGCCTTTGGTCAGCACGACGAAATTAATCAGCACCAGGATCGTGAAGACCGCGATGCCGACGGCGAAGTCGCCGCCGACGACGAAATTGCCGAAGGATTCGATGACCCGGCCGGCCGCTCCCGTGCCCATATAGCCGTCAAGCAGGATAACGCGTGCCGCCGCCACGTTCAGCGACAACCGCATCAGCGTGGTGATGAGCAGCAGGGTCGGAAACGACGAAAAATCGGTCGAGCGCGCCGTGTAGAGCGCCGCGAGCAGCGTCATCAGCGCCAATGAAATGTTGAACGTGAACAGGAAGTCGAGGATGAACGGCGGCAGCGGCACGACCACCATCGCCAGGATGAGTACGAAGGCGGCCGGACCGGCAAGCGACGGTAAATGTCGACGCCACGAGACGAGGCCCAGACCGGTTGCGGCTTTGGCGACTTGCGCGGTCATGATCCAGGACCGAACGGCCCGCTAAGGATGGAGACGAAAAATGTTTCGAGCTGGCGCAGGAGCCACGGCCCACCCAGCGCGACGACGACGACAGCGCTGAGGAACTTGGGCACGAAGCTCAACGTCGCCTCATTGATCTGTGTGGCCGCCTGCAGAATGCTGACGGCGATGCCGACGGCCATGATCGAGCCAAGCAGCGGCCCGGCGACGAGAACGATCGTCTCCAGCGCGCCGTGGCCGGCTGCCGACATCGAGACTGGATCGGCCATCAGCGCAACCGCTTCAGCCGCTCGGCCTGGCTGACGACGTCGGTGACCCGTATGCCCATTTTCTCGTCATTGACGACGACGACCTCGCCGCGCGCGATCAACACACCGTTGACACGGATGTCGAGCGGCGCGGTCGCGGGCCGGTCAAGCTCGACCAGGGAGCCGTGGCCGAGCTGGACGAGATGGCGGAGCGAAATGTCGGCCCGGCCGACCTCCACCGACATGCGCACCGGAATGTCCATCACCACGTCGAAATGCGCCGAATCGACACTCTGGTCACCGTTACTTATCGGCTCAATCGCCGGCGCCTCGGAACCTGCGGCGCTGTGGCTCAGCGGGTCGAGGTCCGGCAGTGGACTCGGCGTCGTGCTGGTGTCGGGCGCCACCTTGCGCGCCCGCTGCGGATCCGGCCGCTCGATGGTTCCGGACGGCGCGGCGTTCCGCGAGCCTTTGCCGGCGCCGTTACTGGTGTCGGTGCTCATACCAATCTCCTGTCATGCGGCAAGACCGCTCCCAGCAGGCTCGGCGTCGCATTGAGCTTCGTTTCAATGCGCACGGCGGCCTTGCCGCGGTGCCTTCCCCATTTTCCGCGGAACAGCGGCATGTTGTTGATGTTCACGGCAACGGTTTCGGGCATTTCGACTTCGAACACGTCGCCGACGCGCATCTTCAGCAAGTCGTTCACCGAAATCTCGATGTCGAGCAGCTCGACGGTAGCGTGCAGATTCACCAGCTCGACGCCGACGCGCAGCATGCCGAACCAACGATCGTCGGCATGCCGATCGGATGCCACGCCCGACATCAGCTGATCGCGCAACTGCTCCACCGCGTTGTAGGGCAGGCAGACAGTAACCCAGCCGCCACCGCTTTCGATGGTGACGCGGAACGTGCTGACAATCACAAGGTCACTCGGCGATGCGACGTTGGCGAATTGCGGGTTGAACTCATAGCGCAGGACTTCGGGCTCGAAGGACTGGACTGGCTCCCACGCCGTGACAAACTCACGCAGCGCGATGGCCACGACGCGGCGCAGCACACGCTGCTCGACGGTGGTGAATTCGCGGTTGCCGATATTGACCGGGAACTTGCCGGCACCGCCGAAGAAGATCTCGACGATCGAATGCGCCAGCTTGGCGTCGATCGAAACCAGCATCGTGCCGTTGAGCGGCTTCGTACTGACCAGAGCCAGGAAACTCGGAACCTCGAGCCGCTCGATGAATTCGGCGTGTTTGATGAGCTCGACCGCGCCGGGCTTGAGTTCGAGCGCACAGCGCAGCTCGCGGAACAAGGCGGTGCGGAAGAAGCGCGCGAAGCGGTCGTTGAGCACGTCGAGCGTCGGCAAGCGGCCGCGCACAACGGTGTCCTGCGCCAGCAGGTTAAAGCGCCGCACGCGGCCAATCGGCGACACCCACTCGCCGCTCGGGCTGTCGGCGATCCGCGTGACCTGCGCCGCAGTATCGCGGCCATCGTCGTCGTCCTTGAATTCAGGCATAGACGCTCAATCCTTCGACAGAGGTGGTCCCGCCGGCCGTCGGTTCGATCCGGCCCGGTGCCGCGGCTGCGCGGCGAACCGGCAACGGCGTGGCCGCCGGCCGGCCGTTTCCGCCGCCCGAAACGTCAGCGCCGACCCAGGCGCCCGACAGGTTGAGGCC
>JBAVMB010000026.1:0-3432 GCA_049689615.1 Allostellaceae bacterium | reverse complement strand
GCGTTTAACCTTGGCGGCAATGGCCTCCGCCAACCGGGCGCGCGGCGGCATGAGCCGCGCCTGACTCAACGGCGCGTCCCATGGCGTCGGCGGCGCGCCGGAATCGGGCGCGACTGGCGGCCACAGCTCGACCAGACCGGCAACGCCAAGGCGGTACGGCTCGTGGCGGATTGCCTCATCGGCGAAGATCACGCCGGCGGCGGCGCGCGAATCGGCAAACACCGCGTCGACCGTGCGCAGCACGGCGGCGACCGAGCGGAACGACAGTTCGAGCGTGACCCGTCGCCATTCCTGCCGGGCGCCTTCGACGCGCGTGCGGAAATGTTCCCGCATGGCAACGAACTTGGCCGGATCGGCGCGCTGAAAACTGAAGATCGATTGCTTGACGTCGCCGACGGCGAAAACGGTGCGCAAACGGTCACGCGCGCCTTCGCCGACGAAGAATTCCTCGGCCAGCGCCGCGACCACCTCCCATTGATCCGGATTGGTGTCCTGGGCCTCGTCGATCAGGATGTGGTCAATGCCGCCATCGAGCTTGAACAGCACCCACGGCGCGACACCCGGACGCCGCAGCAGCTCTTTGGTCTTCAGCACCAGATCGTCGAAATCGAGCAAAGCACGCGCTGTCTTGTGGGCGGTGTAACTGTCGAGCACCGCGCCGGCGAGCCGGATCAAAGCGGCGGTCGTGCCGACGAGCCGGGCCGCGTCGCGCCGGGCCCGCACCGCTTCGAGGCGTTCGGTCTCCGCTTCCAGCACCGCGACGATGGAAGGATCGAGAGCGGACGCTGCCTTGGTGGCAAGCCGCGCGCGCCGGTTGCCCTCTTGGGTGAAAAAGGCGCCGCAATAATCGTCGAAACCGTGAACGCGACCGCGCACGCGGCCGAGCCACTGGCCCATGGCGCGGCTCGACTTCGCATCCATTGACGAACCGCTTTGACCCAGCACGTGGGCCGCACGCTTGAGTGCATCGCCGGCGAACGCCTCGTCCTTGCAAGCCCGACGGACGATCGAGTCTGGCGTCTCGCCAGGTTGCAAACTCAGGCGCGCGCGCAGGCGCGCTTCGAACTGCGTATCACCGGCCTGGCGCACCGTAGCGACGCGCTCGCGCTCGGCCGCCAGCATGCCGATAAGCTCGACAAAGCGTTCTTCACTAACGCGTTCTGTCACCGTATCGAGCGCGGCTTTGAGCGCCTTGGGCTTGTCGTCGCGCGCGCGATCGAGCACCTGGGCAACCGCGTGCTCCATGGCTTCGCCGGCGCTGCGTTCCTCCATCACCTGGAAATGCGGCGGAATGCCGGCCTCGAGCGGAAAGTGCCGCAGCAGCGACTGGCAGAAAGCATGAATGGTCTCGATCCGCATGCCACCCGGCGCATCGAGCACGTGCGCGAACAGTTGCCGTGCGCGATCGAGTTGGTCGGCATCGACGTCGCCTTCGACCAGCGCAGCAAGTTCCTGGCGCAGCTTCATTTCAGGCATCGTCGCCCAGTCGCTGAGCCGCGTGCCGATGCGGATCGCCATCTCGGCCGCGGCTGCCTTGGTGAAAGTGAGGCAGAGGATGCGCGCCGGTTCGCTGCCGGCAAGCAGCAGCGCCAGCACGCGGTCGGTCAATACCTTGGTCTTGCCGGTGCCGGCCGAAGCCGCGACCCAGACCGAGGCGGCCGGATCGGCAGCCAGCCGCTGTTGCGCGCCGGGATCGGGTTTCGGCCGCGCGCTCATTCGTCAGAACCGCCGCCGGGAAGCCATTCCTTCACCCGGGCGAGATGCGTGTAATCCGAATAACGCGGCCCCTTGTCGGGCTGCGGCCAGGCGCGATAGGGCGTTGCCGGATCGTCGAAGGCGGCAATTAGCCGTTCGAGACCGCGCCGCGCCGCCACAGCCAAAGCCGCGGCCGCCTGGGCGTCATCGGCGTCGACGCGTTCAACGCCCGGGGGATCGCCGCCCGACAATTTCCAATGAATCAAAGCCGCGACCTGCGCGGGCGGAATTCCCGCGAAACCGCCCACTGCCGCGATCATCGCTTCAAGCGCGAGCTGCGGCGCATAGCCGGATTCGACTTCGCCTTTTTTTGGCAAGCCGCCGGTCTTGTAGTCGAGGATGGCGAGACCACCGTCGGTGAGGCAGTCGATGCGATCGGCCTTGCCCGACAGCGTGAAGGAACCGCGCGCCGCCGGCAACGTCAGGCTGCCGCCGATCTCGCCAAAGCTCTGGGCGATGAGCACGCGGCGCTCGCGTTCGACTTCGACCACCCACGCGGCGATGCGCTCGAAGCGCGGCCACCAGAAGGCACGCACGTTGGGACGCTGCAGCGCCTCGCCGAAAGAGTCGCGGCCGATTTGGATGAGCCGCGCTTCGGCGTCATCGGGTAGCGCATGCGGAAATTCCTGCAGGAACTGGTGCAGCGCCGCATGGATGAAGAGGCCGCGATCGGCCGCGCCGGGATCGGCATCGATCGGGTCGAGAGCTTTGAGGTCGAGGACATGCTTTGCGTAGATCGCGTAGGGATCACGCAGCCACGTCTCGATCTCGGTGACCGAAAGACGGCGCGGCCGAGCCTCGAGCGGCGGCCTTGGTTCCGGTGGATCGATGCGCCGCGCCCGACCGGGATCGTCGAGCCGGGCCTGCCAGGCGAGCGGCGTACCATCGTCCAGTTTGGCGCCGAGACTGGCAGCGCGCAGCGCAGTCTCGAGCCGCAACAGCCAACGTGACGGCACGGTTGGATTACCTTCGACGCGCGCCGCCCGCGTCATCACGACCTCGCGCGCGCCGAGACACTGGACGAAATCGTGCGCCGCGCGGCCGACGCGCAACTCCGGCGGCGGCAGTCCGAAATCGCGCCGCATCGGCCGCGACAGCCACGGATCGCTATCGGCCCGCGCTGGCCAGATGCCTTCATTGAGTCCGCCCAGGATGACCAAATCGGCCTGCTGCAGCCGGGCTTCGAGCAAGCCCCAAATGAACAGCCGCGGGTGCCGGCCATAGGCCGGACGCACCACCGGCGCAGCGATCAGCGCTTCGAACAGCGCCGGGTATTCGGCGCCGGCGACCTTGGGAAAACCGCGCGCGGCACCAAGCCATTCGCTGAACCAAACCGCCGCCGCTTCGCCGGCTTCCTCGCGCCACAAACAGCGGTCGCCGCTTTCCTCATCGCTGGCGGCAAGCGCTTCGGCGGCGCGGATATGCGCCTCTACCAGCGACGACAAATCAATCGCGTCGACGGCAACTGTCTCGATCAGCGGCGCCAGCGCCCGGCCGATCCGGCGCACATACTCGGCAAGCACGCGGTCGCCGATCGCTGCGCTCAAACCGTCGATGCCCGGGCCGGGGCGTGGCCCGCGCAGCACCGCGAATTCGAGTCGGCGCGCTAGATCGCGGAACTCTGCCGGGGCCAGGCCGCAGGCAGCCAGCGGATGCTTGAGCAGCGCCAGTAGCGGC
>JBAVMB010000025.1:0-6232 GCA_049689615.1 Allostellaceae bacterium | reverse complement strand
CCCTTATTCTTGGCTTGATCCGTAAACTCGCTCCGAAGACGCTCGAACAGGGTGTTGATCTTGAAATTCGTCCGCTCTGGTTTAATGATTCCCGCTTCAAGTTGGTTTATGTCGAGAATTGTGTTCAGCATTGCCGACATCGCATCCAGTGATTCGGCGAGCCGCGTGCTGAACTTCAAATCATCGGCGGTCTTCGCCTGGGCGGCCAATATCCCTTGCAATAAAGTCAGGGTCTGAAGCGGTTGACGCAAATCGTGGCTCGCCGCAGCAAGAAAACGCGACTTGCCGAGATTGGCCTGTTCGGCTTGCTTCTTGGCTGCCTCAAGCGCCACTTCGGCATGCTTGCGATCGGTAATGTCATCGATCGCCAGAACGGTTCTTGTCTTAGCCGGGGACGCCGCTGGAATTGTGCTCGCGTTCAGCAGAAGCATGCGGCGGCCTCGAGGCGGAAGTTCGATCTCGATTTCGCAATCATCTGCGACGTCCCGCCCGGCGGCGATCCGATCGAGCAAGCTGCGGAGTGCCGGAACATCAAGACAGCGATCGCGGAGATTCCGCAGCTCTTGCCCAACCGCACTGCCGGGCTTTATCGCAAAACTGCGATAGAACGACGGGCTCGCGGAAACTATACGCAGCTCGTGATCGAGTACGACGAGGGATTGGCGAATGGTATCGATGATGCTGTCGGAATAGGTGCGGGCGGCCTCGCTCTCCCGTTCCACCACTTTCATCTCTGAAATATCGGCGAATGTAATTACGACGCCCTGAATATCATTGCCCCCATTGCAATACGGCAAAATGCGCCGATTGTAGCAAGCACCATTGTCGGTATTGATCTCGCACAAAAGCGATACGCCGGTGGCAACCACCGTTTGGGCGTCGAGAATAAGATTGGCACCCTCGAAGCGGCGTGTGATCTCGGAGAGCGGTCGGCCTAGATCGGAGGCCGTGACCTTGAACAGCGCAGTCGCTGCCCGCGTGAAGAAACGCAGCTTGAGACCGCGGTCGAGGGCGAGCATCGCAATGCCGGCACTATTCAGAAAGCTCTGGATATTCTCGGGAGTGCGGTGCCGAGAGCTCTTTTCTGAGCGACTGTTTTGTACTTTGGCCCTTTTTTCGACGGATTGACGCTTCGCACGGATCGGCGGCGGTCGAGCGGCCGTGACCTGCCACGCGCGGACTGCCTTTTTCATTTTGACCTTCTTGCTGCCTCGGCCATTTTCCCGCAAGGGGTAACGAAACGAGGCGGCTTAACCTAGCACGGATGGCACAGTTTCGCGAGCGCGGTGGAACACAAGCGATATGGGCGCGTTACGAACCTCACCACTGTCTGGTCCAAGACATACCCCTCCTTTTGGCGTCAGCGTCAGCGTCGGCGTCGCGCCGTTCGATCCGGCGCGCAATGAAACCCTGATGCAGTTGGTGCTGCGCGCCGCTGCCGACGCGGCGCGGACAAAAGAACAGGGAGGCGAGCCATGGCCCGCCTCCCTGCCGGCTTAGTTCACACCTTCGCGTGGCGGCGTCGCCGCCTTATTCGACGGTGATGACGACGACGCGATTGCGTGGCTCGCGGACGCCGTCCGGTGTCGGCACCAGCGGCTGACGCTTGCCGACCCAACGTTCGTCGACACGGCCCGGTGCCACGCCTTCCTGCTGCAGCTGAGCGCGGACCGCATCCGCCCGGCGATGCGACAGGCCCATATTGTAGGCGTCAGTGCCGGCGCGGTCGGTGTGTCCGACCAGCATGATGCGCATGTTCGGGTCGGCTTTCGCCTGCGCCGAGACCTGCTGCAGGATCTGCAGCGCGTCCGGCGTCAGGTTGTACTTGTTGAAGTTGAAGTAGACCCGGAACTCATGCGCCACCGCTACCGGCCGGCCCTCGAGCTGCGCCAGGTTGGCGAAGAATTCGTTGTGGCAGGGGCCGGTCATCGCCGTCCACCACGACTTTTCCATGTGCGTCACCCAGCAGTCGAAATCGACCTGCGTGCGCGCGGCCAATTGCGGCTGCCGCTCGCGCGCACCGGCATCGAGCACCCTGACGAGCCGTGCCCGCGCGTCGTTCAGGATTTTCGGGTAGCCTTCCTTCGCGTCCCACGGCGTAACAATCGCCCAGTTGCCGACGTTCTCCGGCGGCACGATGGCGCCGTCGCCGGCGGCAAGGCTCTTGCGCGCGTAGTAATCCGAATCTTCGTAGTCGCCCTCGCGATTGAGCAACTCGCCGGCGAAGTCAGCATAGTCGCGCGCCAGCGCCTGGTTGAATGCGGTCGCGCCGCCGCTCGGCGCCGTGCTCTGCGCGTCCGGTAGCGTGACGTGATATGACAAATAATTGCCGCGCAGCGGCGGGGTGTACGACCAGCCACCGCAGCCTGCGATCAGCAACCCCACGGCCAGGAGAGCGAGATACCTGCCGAACGGATTAAGGTTCTTCATGGTTCGATCCCCATTCCCTGTTTCCAATCGTGCTCCGACGCAGTGCGACGCGCAGTCGCTGCCGGGGCGATGTGATCTCTTCGCCAGCACCAAGCGTGACCAGTCAAAAATCACCTACTGAACGCGAGACGTTCCTGCATTTGCGGATTTTGCATTGCAGGCGAGTCACCTTCATGTGGTCGCACGGTGACCGAGACCAAATGATGTCACTAATGATGGCTTTACTGTGTCTGTTCGCACGAAGAGTCATGGCTGTGGCACTAATGCCACGCGAAGCCGTGGATTTCCGTCAGCGTTCTCAGTGATTCTCCGGATCGGTAGTGTGCCACACGCATGCCGTCGTAGGTATACGTGCGATCCGTCGGTCGCCGCGAACGGCGTGCAGCGTCAGCGCGTCTCGCCCGGCGCCACCGCGCCGCTCGGTTTTTGGATTTCGACCAGCGCGCCGTTGCGCACCGCGCGGAAGAAGCAGCTACGTGTGCCAGTGTGACAGGCGACGCCGCTCTGATCGACTAGCACCAGCAGCGCATCGCCGTCGCAATCGACGCGCAACTCCATCAGTCGCTGCACATGACCCGAGCTTTCGCCTTTGCGCCAGAGCTGCTGGCGCGAGCGCGACCAGTAGCAGATGCGCCCGCTTTTGAGCGTCTCCAGCACCGCATCGCGATTCATCCAGGCGAGCATCAGCACCTCGCCGCTGTCGTGCTGCTGCGCGACCGCCGGAATGAGTCCGTCGCTGCCGAAGCGCAGTGCCGCGAGCAATTGTGACGCGTCTTGCGTCGCGCCATCATTCATTGTCGATCTCCCGAGTATGCCGCACGCATTCTATCGTCCACCCGGCGGCGCGGCGAGAGGCGCGTCAGCTACGCCAGCGCAGCACGCGGCCCTTGACCGGATTGACGAACGCCCGGCCGGCGCTGCGCGCGCGGTGATATTCCTGCTTCAGCCCGTAATACCATTTGGCCTGGGTATCGGCGTCGTTGATCAGCATGAGTGACGGATTGTGCTTCAACCCTTCACTCTGCATCACCATGATCCGCCGGTCCTGGTTGAGGAAGGCGCGGACATAAGGCCGCAGCGCCGGCTTCAAGGCGGAAAGCCACGGCACGTCCCAATAGATCGCGTGATTGACCTCTGTCTCGTTGTCGTTCAGCGGTGTCACCGCCGTCAGGCTGGCGACGAACCGCTTGCCGACGCGGATGTGCTCAATGCGTGTCGAGGGCAAACGGAAACTGATCTCGGTTTCGGGCGCGCCGCCGAGCAGCCGGTAGGCATTGGCGTTCGACGATGGCGAATGCCGCAGCATGGTGAAGCCGTACGGGCTGGCGGCGAACTCCTTGGCCTTTTCGTGGATCGAATCGCGCGAACGCCACCACCACGCACGATGGACGAAGGCGCCGTGCGCCGGATCCATCAAGCCGACGACGGCGTGATCGATCGTGGCCGGCACGCGCATGCGCTCGAACAGCTTGGGTGCGGCGTCGCCGATATCGGGAATTTCCGGCGGCGGCGGCGCGCTGTCGGGGTCATCGCCGAAGAACAGCCAGACATTGCCTTGGATCTCGCGCGTCGGATAGGCGGCGACACCGATCTTGCTGAGCGCCAGCTTCTGGCCTTCACACAGCGACGGGATCGCGGTGCAGCGGCCGGCGGTGTCGAAACGCCAGCCGTGATAGCAGCATTCGACCTCGCGCCCGTCGAAGTCGCCATAGCTCAGCGGAATGCCGCGATGTGGACAAACGTTGCGCAAGGCGAAAGGGGTATTGTCGGCGGCGCGTCCGAGCAGTATCGGCTCGCCGAGATAGGTGCGCGCCAGAATCCGGCCGCGCCGCAACGCATGGCCCGGCAGGGCGAAATACCACATGTCGCGCAAGGCGGCGGTGTCTGAGTCCAAGTTCGGCCAATCTCCGGAGACGGCGCGGCGCGCAGCCGACGGCGAGACTAGCGCCGGCCGTCAAGGCCGGGAAGGGTCATGCCGCCGGATTGTGCTGTTGCGAAAAAGTCACGCCGATGACATTCCATTGGCAACGGCAAAACCGCCAAGAAGCCTGTCCTGACCGGCGAATCCGGTCCGCCCCCTTGCCGGAATGGGCTTCGGCGTTTAATGTGCAGTGCACAATACGCGCGGGGGCGGACTACTGGAGTTGTCCATGGATGACGTTCGTCAACGGGCTGCGGCTCGCCGGGCTTACGCCCTCGAAGACCTTACCGTCGGCATGACCGCGTCCTATTTCCACACGGTTTCCGATGCCGACGTGCGCGCATTCGCCGATCTGACCGGCGATCACAACCCGCTGCATCTCGACGAAGAATTCGCCAAGACGACACGGTTCAAGGGCCGCATTGTTCACGGCATGCTGTCGGCCAGCTTTTTGTCGACCGTGATCGCTATCCTGCCGGGTCCGGGCACGATCTATCTCAGCCAATCGCTCACCTTCCGCGCGCCGGTTCGCATCGATGATACGATCGAAGCGCAGGTCACCGTTACCGACATCGACGCGGTCAAAAAGCGCGTCCGGCTGAAGACCGTGTGCCGCGTCGGCGATCTGGTGGTGCTCGACGGCGAAGCCGAGGTCATGGTGCCGTCACGCCGCAACACAACGGCCTAGCGTCGCCGGCAACCAAGGCGACTCGGGACGTCATGCGGCTCTATCCGTCCGCCAGCTTCCCGGGATAGTTTCACCGCCGTGCATATCTTCCGACACGAGCGCGCAGAGGGCGCGGATCGCGGCGCCGCGGTTGCCATCGGCAACTTCGACGGTCTGCATTCCGGCCACCGGGTTGTCATCGCGGCTGCCGGCAAGATCGCGCACGCCGCGCGGGTGCCGCACGCCGTGCTCACGTTCGAGCCACATCCCTATGCGGTCTTCCATCCAACGGCGCCGCCGTTCCGGCTGACGCCGTTCCGTAGCAAGGCGCGGCATATTGAAGCGCTCGGTGTCGACTTGCTGTTCGCCCTGCATTTCGACCGCGACTTTGCGAAGCGAACGGCGGAGCAGTTCATCGACGAGATCCTGGTGCGCGGTCTCGGCGCCAGTCACATCGTCGTCGGCTACGACTTCGTCTTCGGCAATCAGCGCCGTGGCACCGCCAAATTCCTGCTCGATCAGGCGCGCGCGCGCGGGTTCGCCGTCACCATCGTCGAACGCGAATCATCGGCCGGTGGCGAGGCCTATTCGTCGACGCGGATCCGCGAGCATCTGACTGGCGCGCGGCCGCGCGAAGCGGCCAAGCTGCTCGGCCGCTGGTGGGAGATCGACGGCCGGGTTGAGCATGCGGCCGGCGTCGGTAAAGGCCTCGGCTATCCGACCGCCAACTTGCCGATGGCGGATTATCTGCGGCCGGCTCCGGGGATCTACGCCGCCTTCGCCGGCATCGAGGATGGCAAGCGCACCGAATGGCATCCGGCGGCGGCGTATTTCGGCCGGCGCCCGACGCTGGGCGAGCACGAACTCGGTTTCGAAACCTATCTCATCGACTTCGCCGGCGAGCTCTATGGCCGGCATTTGCGCGTGGCGCTGGTCGATTACCTGCGCCCCGATGCCGCCTTTGCCGGGCTCGAGGCGCTCAAGGCGCAGATCGCCAACGACGTCGGCCGGGCACGGCGGATTCTGGCGGCCGAAAAGCCCGAACCGTGACGCCCTTTCCGTTGACCGCGGCCGTGCCGTCCGCCTATGACCAACGCCATGGCTGACGATTCACCGGCGGATTCCGGCGCCAATCCGGGCAAGGATTATCGCGCCACCGTCTTCCTGCCCGACACGCCATTTGCCATGCGCGGCGATCTGCCGAAGCGCGAGCC
>JBAVMB010000024.1:0-5754 GCA_049689615.1 Allostellaceae bacterium | reverse complement strand
GTTTGTTCCACGCCACCGAGCCCGATGCCGACATCGGACTGTCGAGGCCGGCCATCGCGATCTTCATGTTGATCGCATCCGCCTCCCGCCGCTTTCCGGTGCGGGTGTCGACGTAGCTCACGGTGCCGTTTTTGATTTGCAGGTTGGCGAGCCGGAGCCGTGCCAACGTCGACAGCGCGCCACCGCCAGCCGTCGCCGGGGCGCGCGCGGCTGCGGCCGGCGTCGGTGCTGCGGTGCCCGAACCGAACTCCCAATTCGGTCGCCCGTCCTTCTCGACTTCGAGCGCGATCACCGGATCGACCAGCACGAAGGCGTCGACGGCAACTGTACCACTGAGCAGCGGCAATAGCTGGAGACGGACCTCGAGCGATTTGAGTTGCGCCATGTTCTTGGCGACGCCGCCGGGTGCGTTGCCGAACGAGACTTGGTCTGCAGACAGCTCGATGTTCGGCAGCAGATGGAGGCTGACCGGGCCATCGATGCGCAGGTCGCGGCCGGTCGTTTGCTTGACCTCGGCGATCAGTTTCGCCTTGAAGGCGTCGACTGGAATGAAAAACGGCACGACAACCGCCGCGACAATGACTAGTGCAACGACGATGAGGATGGCGACCAGCAGCTTCTTCATATGGCCTCCCGTGACCCGCGGCGCATCTTTCGGCGTGAGCGGCTTGTGCCGCCTAGTCTAGTCGACGCCAGCAGCGAACGATAGCTGGCGACTGTGTCAAATCATGCGTCGCCCACGCAGCCGGCGCGAACGCAAAAGAAAGGGGCGCGCCGGCAGCGCGCCCCGTCGGCAGAAATTCTGTTCCCAGTCAGAGTTTGGCGATGCCGGGGAAGAACCAGTAACAGGCGATACTGATCACGATCAGGTAGCCCAGCATCACCAGCGTCCACCCGAAATTGTGGCGGATCACTGCGCCCTCGTTGCGGACGAAGCGCGAGGTCGAAACGCCGACGCTCGCCGTCTGCGGCGCTATCGGCTTGCCGATTTCGGCGCCGATCGAATTCAGCGTCGGCAGCAGGAGCGGCGGGAATCCGAGCACCTGACCCACCAGCGCCTGGAACTTGCCGAACATGGCGTTGGTCGAGGTGTTGCTACCCGACAACGCCACGCCGATGAAGCCCAGGATCGGCGCCACCACGATGAAGGCTGTGCCGAGCGAAGAGAACGCTTTCGCGAGCGATGCCGCCATGCCCGAGTAATTGTAGACGTAGGCCAGGCCGAAAATGAAGACGCCGACCAGGCACGCGCCCCACATCTGCTGCCACGTCTTGGCGAAGATCTCGCCAAGCTGCTTGCCGTTTACGCGCAGCAGTACCGCGACGATGATCCACGATGCCAAAATCGCCGAGCCGCCGACAAACGGCGTCCAATTGAATACCGCGCCAATGGTCGCGCCCTGGGTGATCGAGGACGCCGCTGAGACCGCGGCGTGGAACAGAACGATTTTCGGCAGGCTGGACCATGGACCCGTCCAGAGCGTGACGACCACGACCAGCACGAGAATCGGCAGCCACGCTTGGAAGATGTCGCTGCCGGACAGGCCATGCGCCGGCGCCGAGGCCGCGCCGGTGATCGGCTTGCCGCCATAGGCGAGCACGGTCGGCGGCCGCCAGACTTTGAGCAGGAGCAGGATACAAATGAAGCATACGATCGAGCCGATGACATCCGGCAGATAGGGGTTGATGAAGGTTCCCCATGGCAGCTGCCCGGCAATGTAACCGAGCGAGCCGACCACGGCGAGAGGCCACGCCTCCCACATGCCTTTCCTGCCGGTGACAAGGTAAAGCAGCACCCATGGCGGCAGCAGAGCCAAGATGGCGACGATCTTGCTCACCGACGCGGACAGCGCGAGCAGCGGATAGCCGGTGACGGCCGCGAGCGCGATGATCGGCGCGCCGAGTGCGCCGTAGGAGACCGGCGCGTTATTGGCGATTGCCGCGACGCGGATCGCGTCCAGATCGGGTATGCCGATTGCGATCAGGATCGGGGCGACGAATGCCCAGGGATAGCCGAAGCCGACTAATCCTTCGAGCAGAGCGCCGAACGCCCAGGCGAAAAGGATGGTCTGGACGCGGACGTCGGCGGTGCCTTGCGAGATTAGCCAGCGCCGCAGCTTGTCGAAGACACCGGTCGTAACGAGCGTGTTGAACAGGATCACGCCCCAGAAGGTGATCCAATCGACGTTCCAAATGCCGGTCAGCGATCCGTAGACATAGGCCTTGATCCCGTCGCCGAACGGCATGCCCCAGACCCAAAGGCCGAGGGCGAGTGTGACCAGCGAGCCGATCAACACCGCCAGCCAAGCCGACCATCGCAGTCCGGCGAGCAGGAACAGCAGGACGACGAGCGGAACCAGCGCCACCAACCAAGTCAGAAACAGATTACCCGTAGGGTCGAGAACTTGCGTGAACATGTGGTGTTTCCCCTGTTCGTGAGGGCGGTCCCACCGGCTCAAGCCCCGGGTCTTTCGACGCGGGTTATGTTCAGGCTTGTTGCTTGAGCGCGTGACAAGACGCGCCCGACTGCAAGCGCTTATTCCTTATCACAAGATATGGCCCGGCGTCAGGAGGATGCTGGCCGGTGCCCGAGTCGGCATCGGCGCGCGGGCCGAAATCTGGCCCGTTCAGGCGTAGCGCAGACGCGCCGCGAGTCGGGTCTTCTGGCTGGCGAGCGTCATCATCAGCCCGTCCTTGAGCGGCATCTCGGCGTGGATGTCGAACAGTTTCTCGGCGCGTCCGGGATCGCCGATTGACAAGCGCACGTCGCCCGGACGCGGCGCGCGGAAGATCAGATCGGGCGTCACGCCGCAGAGCGATGCGATCGTCCTGGCCAAGTCGACGATGGTCGTGCCGGCACCGGTGCAGACATTGAACACGTCGCCTGCGGCCGGGACCGCCATTGCGCGCATCAGGAAACGCACGACATCGGCGACATGGATGAAGTCGCGGACCTGGCGTCCGTCGCCGTGGATGGTGATCGGATTGCCCGCCGCCAGGCGGTCGCAGAAGATCGAGATCACGCCTGAATAGGGCGAATCCGGATTCTGCCGCGGTCCATAGACATTGAAAAATCGCAACCCCGTCGTCGGCACGCCGTAAAGCGTGGTCGCGATATAGCCGTGGAGCTCGCAGCCGAGCTTGTCGGCGCCGTAAGCCGTCATGGGCTGCGCCTCGGCATTCTCGGCCAAGGGCACGGCCTCGTTGACGCCATAGACTGCGGCGGAAGAGGCGTAGACGACCGGAACCGGTCCAGCGTCGCGCGCGCGGCGCGCCGCGTCGAAGACGGTGATGCAGCCGGTGAGATTCGAGATGTGCGTGCCGACCCAGTCGTCGATGCTGCGCTCGACCGACGCGATGGCGGCAAGGTGAAAGACGCCGTCGGTGCCGGCGACCGCCTGGCGCACGGCGACGCGATCGGCGACGTCGCCAATCAGCAGCTCCGCGCCGTCGGGCGCGTTGTCGCGATGTCCGGTCGATAGATTGTCGAGGATGCGGACGTCATGTCCGTCGGCGAGCAGGGCGTCGGCAAGATGCGAGCCGATGAAGCCGCAGCCGCCAGTAACCAGATATCGCGCCATGAATAACCTGTCGATGACTTGCGCGCGGCAACGGATGTGCCGCTTGCACAAAGTCTAGGCGCTGAGGGCTTATGGAAATCTTAAGACGGACAGGCAGTTAACCAAACTGCAGTCGGTAATAAATCAGCCCGAGAATCTCATGCAGTGCGTAGAAGCTGTCGGTCAGCGCGGTCGACTGCGGCAGCAGCATCGCAGCGTCGATCGGGGTCTTGATATAGGTGCGTTCGGTCGGCGCCGGAATCGCGTCAATATTCTCGCGCGCGAAGGCCCACAGCGCGCGCGGCATGTGCCATGGTTGTGTCACCAGCAGCACGGTGCGGATGTGCTGGGCGCGCAGGAGTTGTGCCGAGAACTTGGCATTTTCGAACGTCGTTTGCGATTGTTCCTCGCGCCAAGCGACCGGTACGCCGAAATCGTCGTTCAGGGTGCGCGCCATCAAGACTGCCAGCGACTCTCGGCTGTCGCCGACCGGTCCGCCCGACACCAGGATTGGCAGCGGATGGCGGCGATAGAGTTCAGCGGCGTGATCGAGCCGTTCGAGTGTCAGCCGGCCGACAGTGTCGCCGACACCTGCGCCATCGCCGTGATGGACGTCGCCGGAGAGAACCACGATGGCTTGCGCCGCGCTCGTATCCTGTGGACTCGCATCCACCTCGTTCTCGACCGCACGCAGCAGCGCCATCGACACCAGTGGCGTGGCAAAGATGTAAAGCGCACCGACGCTGATGAAAGCGAGTGCGATGCCCCAGCGGCGTGTACGCACAGAGCAAGTAAGCGCGATGCCGGTCAAGGCGGTGACGATGAACGCCGTCGGCGGCATCAGGAACGAATAGGCGAGGAAGCTGGCGATCGGCGATTCCACGAGCGCGCTACGCCACCGCCGGTTTAAGGCGTCTAACCATCGCTTTGTGCAGCAGGTGTGGCAACAGCAGCCGCAGCGGCATGCGCAGGATGTGGGCGCGAACGTAAAGGAAGAGCAACGCCAAGCGCGTACCACGCAGCGCGCAACCGGCATGGGCCGGGCGCAAAGCACGGATAAAGACCCAGTCCATCCATCGCAAAGTCGGCGGCCACAATTCGGCGCGCGCAAGAAGTTCGGCCGGCACCGGCGTGCCGAGCAACATCGCTGCGTACCGCAACGCATAGTAAAGCGGCCGCTCGAGTCCCAGCTGCGCTGCGCGTGCCCTCAGCTTTGGCCAAAAGTTGCCGTGGGCCACAAAATGGCGCAGCAGGCGATTGATGTCGTCGAGATTGCGCAACCCGTTCGTCCATTCGCCGTCGTCGAACAGATGCACCGCCGCATGCAGGATCATGTCGGGCGGCGACAATACCAGGAAACCCGGCGCATTTTCTGCCGGAATCGCCGCATCGATCATCCGGCGCGCGTCAACCGCGTGACGTCCAGTCGGCGGCACGATGGTGTGATGGACGTCGATTGTGGTTCGCCGCGTGCGATGCTGCAGCGGCGGAATTTCATGCATCCAGCGCCGGTAGTAGTGCTGGTCGTAGTCGTCCGACTTGACGCTGCGCCAGCCGTTCGCCGTCAACGCCGCCTCGGCGCGAGCGATGGCGGAATGGGGCACCATGATGTCGATGTCGCCGAACAGCCGGCCGGCGGCGGCGGGCAGGCCGGCGGCGGCGTAGGACGCGCCCTTGAGGAGGATGACCGGCTCTGCCGCGACGCCGAGCGCGACGCGAATGTGGCGTAATTCGCGCGCGACATCTTCACCATGCTTGCGCGCGAGCACGCAGGCGGCTTCGAGATGCGGCCGGGCGCACGGCGGCACGAGTGACCCGAGGTTGTGCTCCGCGATCAGCAGCGCGACGCGTGCCAGCAGGCCGGCACGACGGGCCTCGCGCACCGCGCAATCCCAATCGTCTTCGTGCCACGTGGCAATCGCTTCCGGATCGCGCAACACGGAAGTCACGCGATCCATACTCAGCCACTTATTTTTAGTCATGACCTGAGAGTCGCAGGGTTGTCTTTAGATTTTATTTACGCAAACTGCGCGTTGCCGAAACGTATTACTTAAATCAGGTCAATGTTTCGGTAAGATTTTACCAGTACCGTCACCCCGCGTGTGAGTGGCTCGCGCCAAGTCAGATGGAACGACGAGCCGCAAACGCAACTGCCCGCGCCGGCAATCAAATGCCAGACGGGAATATCTCACAG
>JBAVMB010000023.1:0-4818 GCA_049689615.1 Allostellaceae bacterium | reverse complement strand
GCCTGGGCCCAGGCGCGGCCGCCGGCGAGCGGTCCCGCCGCCGCGAGCGCGGCCGTTGCCGCGGAATATTTCAGGACTGAACGCCGCGTGGTCTTGCCCATGGTGCCTCCCGGAGAGCGACCGTTGCGGCCGCGTTTTCATCGGCCGCGGGCGCGGCCTGTTGCCGGCAGTGTTGGGCAAGTCTCGGAGGCTGTCAACGCGCGGCGCCCGATCTCAGGCACCCCACGAAGACCAAAGCGTGGGCGATGACGCGCGGCAACAATCGCCAGGATTCCAATTGGATAGCGGTGACTGACGGTTGCTTGACAGCCCGGCGAAGCGGTCCAATATGGCCTTCGTCGCGGCGTAGCGCGATTGCAGAGGGCGCAGGACATGGACAGCACGCGTGCGATGGCGCACACGGTCAATCCGGCGAACGAACGCGGCCGCGAAGGCTTCTATCAGCGCGCCGGTAGCCAGAATCTGGCGCCGCTCTGGCGCGTGCTCGGCGCGCTCGTCACCGACGAGCCGGTGTCACCGGTCAAGGCGACGATCTGGAAATACAGCGACGTGCGCCCGTACCTGATGGAGGCGTGCAAGCTGATCACCGCCGCCGAAGCCGAGCGCCGTGTCATGATGCTCGAGAATCCGGGGCTGCCGGGCCAATCGCGCATCACCCACAGCCTGTTCGCCGGCCTGCAGATCATCCTGCCCGGCGAGCTTGCGCCCGCCCACCGCCACGTCGCGTCGGCGCTGCGTTTCATCATCGAGGGCAAGGATGCCTACACTGCCGTCGCCGGCGAGAAGACCTCGATGCTGCCCGGCGATTTCGTCATCACGCCGTCGATGACCTGGCACGATCACGGCAATGAGGGCAACGGGCCGATGGTGTGGCTCGACGGACTCGACGTGCCGATCGTCAACCTGATGGATGCAAGCTTCCGCGACGGTTATCCCGAAGCGAGCCATCCGGTGACCCGGCCGGAAGGCGCCGCCGAAATCGAATACGGCCACAACATGCTGCCGCTCGATCAGGAATTCGGCGGCCAGACTTCGCCGATCTTCAACTACCCCTATGCGCGCACGCGCGACGGTCTCGAGAAACTGCGCCGCTTCCGCAAGCCAGATCCCTATGCCGGGTTCAGGATGAAGTTCATCAATCCGGTGACCGGCGGCTGGGCGATGCCGACGATCTCGACCTGGATGCAGCTGGTGCCGAAAGGCTTCAAGACGCAGCCCTACCGCTCGACCGATAGCACGGTCTTCACCGTGGTCGAGGGCAGCGGCACGAGCACCATCGGCGGGCAGAGCTTCGACTGGCAGGCGCACGACATCTTCGTCGCGCCGAGCTGGCACTTCCAGGAGCACATGGCGTCGGAAGATGCCGTGCTGTTCGGCTTCTCCGATCGCGTCTGCCAGGAAAAGTTGGGATTCTTCCGCGAACAGCGCGGCAACGCAGCGCGCTGACCGAAACGGCTACTGGATCGGAACCGGCATCAGGCAGGGGACGCCCGCGGGGCAGGTCGTCTCCGCCGTCTCCAGCTGGCCCCAATTCATCGCGATCCGATTCTCGATGCGCTGAGCGACCGACGGCTTGATCGGATGGCTCGCCAGCATCACCGTGACGATCAGCAGGGCACCCACGACGTTCCACAACTCGTTCGACACGGTCGGCTCCGATAATGCCCCCGGCCGGCACACCGCCGGCCATTGCAGCATTGCCGCCTGGGATAACCGAATTCGGTTAACCCTCGGTTGAAGCATGCTCAAGCGACCCTTAAGGCCCAACGGAGAGGCGTGGGAGCGGTTCCGGTGGTGCGGCAAGCGGCCGCGTTCAGTGTTCAGGTCGGCGGCTGCGCGCCGGTGATGCGCTCCGTCAGCCAGGCGATTGCGCCAATGGCGAGGCCGGCAGCGATGAATGAGATGCCCAGCAGCCGCAGGCCCAGGCCAATCCAAAAATGCGCCACGATGCGCATGGTGAACCCGATGGCGATGGCCGTCGCTGCCAACAGCCACAGGGCGGTAATGACCGGGTGCCGCTTGCGGCCGCCGCCGCTTGCCTTCGCCATCCGACCCTCCCTTCCGGAAGCCGCTCCGGCCAGGATCGGGCCATCCTAGCGCTAAACGTCGAGATTGGCGACTTCGAGCGCGTGGTGCTGGATGAACTCGCGCCGCGGCTCGACGATGTCGCCCATCAGCGTCGAGAAAATCTCGAGCGCCGAATCCTCGTGCGTGACTTTGACCTGGAGCAGCGAACGCACCGACGGATCGAGCGTCGTCTCCCACAGCTGCTCGGGATTCATCTCGCCGAGGCCCTTGTAGCGCTGGATGTCACCCTGCTTGGGTCCGAGCGTGAGCACCGCTTCGAGCAGCGCGGTCGGACCGTTGACGACCGCTTCCTTGTCCTTGGCGATGAGCGTGCCGGGCTTGCCGTAAATTTTCTGTAGCTCGGCCGTGCGTTCGTCGAGGCGGCGGGCCTCGGCGCTCTTGAGCAGCGCGGCGTCGAAGACGCGGCGTTCGGTGACGCCGTGGCGCTTGCGGGTCAGTACCAGGCTCTCGCCGGCCACGAGTTCGCCCTTCCAGCCGCGCGCTTCGGGCGGCGCCAACAGATCGAGCCGCGACGCCAGGTACTTGGCCGCCTCGGCGCCATCCTTGGGTTTGTCGAGCAGCGTCGGATCGAGCACACCGGCTATCGCCGCCTGCTCGACCACCTCGAGACTGCCGACTTTGCGCCATAGCGGCAGCAGCAGCGTACGCACCAGTCGCGCGCGTTCGACCAGATCCTTCAGGTCATTGCCGGCGCGCTCGACGCCGTCGTGCTGGCGGAATTTGGCGTCCTTGATGCCGGCGGTAATGCGGTATTCCTCGAGCGCCGGGTCGTCCTTGAGGTAGACCGATTTACCCTGACCGCGCTTGACCTGATAAAGCGGCGGCTGCGCGATGTAGAGATAGCCCTTCTCGATCAGGTCGCGCATTTGGCGGAAGAAGAACGTCAGCAGCAGCGTGCGGATGTGGCTGCCGTCGACGTCGGCGTCGGTCATGATGACGATGCGGTGATACCGCGCCTTGGTCGCGTCGAATTCTTCGGGGCCGATGCCGGTGCCGAGCGCCGCGATCAGCGTGCCGATCTCGACCGAGCTCAGCATCTTGTCGAAGCGCGCACGCTCGACGTTCAGGATCTTGCCCTTCAGCGGCAGGATGGCCTGGAAGCGGCGGTCGCGGCCCTGCTTGGCCGAGCCGCCGGCGCTGTCGCCCTCGACGATAAAGAGTTCGCTTTGCGCCGGATCGCGTTCCTGGCAGTCGGCGAGCTTGCCCGGCAGGTTGGCGATATCGAGCGCGCCTTTGCGCCGCGTCAGGTCACGCGCTTTGCGCGCCGCCTCACGGGCCACCGCCGCCTCGACCACCTTGCCGACGATGCGCTTGGCCTCGGGCGGATGTTTCTCGAACCATTCCTGAAGCTTGTCGGCGACCACGGCATCGACCACCGGCCGTACCTCAGACGAAACCAGCTTGTCCTTGGTCTGCGACGAGAATTTGGGATCGGGTACCTTGACCGACAGGATGCAGGTCAAGCCTTCGCGCATGTCTTCGCCGGTCAGCGCGATCTTATCCTTGCCCTTGGTCAGGCCGGATTCATCGGCATAGTTGTTGACGGTGCGCGTCAGCGCGGCGCGGAAGCCGGCCAGGTGAGTGCCGCCGTCGCGCTGCGGGATATTGTTGGTAAAGCACAGCATCGTCTCGTGATAGCTGTCGGTCCATTCCATCGCGACCTCGATGGTCATGCCGTCCTTGACCGCCGCCATGGTGACGGTCGCATGGAGCGTCTGCTTCGAGCGATCGAGGTACTTAGCGAAGGCTTCGAGCCCGCCTTCGTAGTGCAGGCGCACCATCTTGGGCTCGACGCCGCGCGCGTCGGTCAATTCGAGGGTCACGCCCGAATTGAGGAACGCCAATTCGCGAAGCCGGTGCTCGAGCGTGGCGAAATCGAACTCAGTCTTGGTGAAGGTCTGCGTGCTCGGCCAGAACGTCACTTCGGTGCCGGTCTTCGGTCCGGTCTTGCCGTTGCGCTCGACCGACGGCGCCTTGCCGACGACCTTGAGCGGCGCTTCCGGATCGCCGTCCTTGAAGCGCATGAAATATTCGCTGCCGCCGCGCCAGATGCGCAGATCGAGGCACGCGGACAGCGCGTTCACCACCGAGACGCCGACGCCGTGCAGGCCGCCCGAAACCTTGTACGAGTTCTGGTCGAATTTTCCGCCGGCGTGCAGCTGGGTCATGATGACCTGCGCCGCCGAAACCTTTTCCTCCTTGTGGATGTCGACCGGAATGCCGCGACCGTTGTCGGTCACCGTGCATGAGCCGTCGGGATTGAGCGTCACCGTCACGGTGTCGCAGAAGCCGGCGAGCGCCTCGTCGATCGAGTTGTCGACGACCTCGTAGACCATGTGGTGCAGGCCCGAGCCGTCGTCGGTGTCGCCGATATACATGCCCGGGCGCTTGCGCACGGCATCGAGTCCGCGCAGCACCTTGATCGATTTGGCGCTGTATTCTTCTTCTTCCGGGACTCGGGAAACCGCTTCGCTCATGATCCATCCACCAAGTTACGACGTCGCATTCATGCGGATGACACCGCGGCATCCGCGACCGCGAAGAATTGGGCATGCCCTTTGAGCTCGGCGAACAGCGCCGCATCGGTCCCGGCGAGCCAGCATTGCGCGCCGAGCGCGCGCAGCGCCTGGAACAACGCGCTGCGCCGGGCGGCATCGAGATGCGCGGTGACCTCGTCGAGCAGCAGCACCGGCGCGCTGCCGCGCCGCAACGCCAGCAACCGCGCATAGG
>JBAVMB010000022.1:0-2618 GCA_049689615.1 Allostellaceae bacterium | reverse complement strand
GGCGCACGCCTCCCTGTCGCCGGGCGACATGAAGCGCATGGGCATCGATGCCGGCTCGATCGTGCGCGTCGTGACGCGTCGCGGCGCCATCGAGCTGAAGGCGCGGCCCGATCTTGCGATCGCGCCGGGCATGGTGTTCATCCCGTTCTGCTACGTCGAGGCAGCGGCGAACATTCTGACCAATCCGCAGCTCGATCCGATGGGCAAGATTCCAGAGTTCAAGTACTGCGCCGCGCGGGTCGAGCCGGTCGTCGCCAAGGTCGCAGCGGAATAGAGCTTCGCCGTCGGCCCTAGGGACGACGTTCGACGGCGTCCGCTTGCATCGGCGCGAATTCACCGCGGGCCGGATCGCGCAACAACAGGCGCCCGGTGGCGACGCCGAAATAGGCGCCATGCAGCGCCAGCGTTCCGGCTTCGACGCGGCGGCGGACAAACGGAAACGTCATCAGATTCGTCAGGCTGAGCTCGACTGCCGCGCGTTCGAGCCGGCGTAGATAGTCGTCGCGGTCCGCGCCGCGCACGCCGAGACCCGCGGCGGCCGGCGCGATTTGCGCCATCCAGCGGCCGATGAAGTCGCCGGCAGACAGCGGCTGTTGTTCGTCGGCAAAGGCGCGGATGCCACCGCACAAGGCATGACCGAGCACGACTAGGTGCCTAACCTGCAGCGCCTGGACGCCGAACTCGATCGCCGCGCTGGTGCCATGCTGGGTCTCACGGTGCGGTTCGAACGGCGGTACGAGATTGGCGACGTTGCGCACGACCAACATTTCTCCCGGCGCGGCGTCGAAGATCACTTCCGGCGATACGCGCGAATCGATGCAGCCGATGACCATGATTTCGGGCCGTTGGCCGGTCCGCGCCAACGTTTCGTAACGCGAACGTTCGTTGGCGAAGCGGCCGCCGAGGAATGCGCGGTGGCCTTGCAGGAGACGTTCGGGAAAGGCAGGCGGAACAGGCTTGGCGTCGAGGGTCATACGGTTGCTGCTTGGTGCAAAAAAAATTGGCGGGTCGTGGGATTGTAGTCCCGCGCCCGCCGTTGGTGTGAGTTTGTTTGGTCTATTCGGCCGGCGCCGCGCGCGGCGTGGCGGCGATCTGCCGCGAGCGCAGGGGCTTGAGGACGAAGAGCGCCAGGGCGACGACCGCGAAGTTCATGATCGCGGTGACGACGAACACCATGTGCCAGCTGCCGGTCGCCGACTTGATGACGTTGGCGAGCGGCACCAGGAAGGCCGAAGCCCCCTTGGCGGTGTAGAGCAGGCTCAGGTTGGTGGTGGCGAACTTCGGCCCGAACGTATCGGTGCAGGTCGACGGAAACAGGCTGAAGATCTCGCCCCAGGTCAGGAAGATGAGGCCCGCGAACACGACGAAGGCCCAGGGCGAGGTGCCGGCCGAGCCCAGCAGCCAATAGGCGATGCCGCCCAGGCCGAAGGCGATCGCCATAGTGTTCTCGCGGCCGATATTGTCGGAGATCCAGCCGAAGATCGGCCGGGCCGCGCCGTTGCACACATTGTCCACGAGGAGCGCCACGGTCAGCGTCGTGCCGCCGAGGAAGATCACCGTGTCGGCGACATTGTAGTCCTTGGCGATGAGCGCGATCTGCGCCGTCGCCATCAAGCCGCTGGCCGAGACCAGGATGAACATGATGTAGAGGATCCAGAACACCGGCGAGACCAGCACCTGACCCGGCGTGTAGTTCTGCGCCGTCTGGATGACCTTGACCTCCTTCGGCGTCGGCACCTCGCCCGGCCCCGGGCTGCGCAGGTACCACGCCACCAAGAACACCACCGCGCCCTGGATCAGACCGAACCAGAAGAACGCCGTGGCGTAGCCGCCCGCGGCGATCACCATGCGGATCGGGATCACCGTCAACGCCGCGCCGGCGCCGTAACCCGCCGCCGTCAACCCCACCGCCAAGCCGCGACGGTCCGGGAACCACTTCACCGCGTTGCCGACGTTGGTCGTGTAAATCGCTCCCGCGCCGGTGCCCGAGACGATCGCTCCCAGATACAGCATCGCCAGGCTGTCGGCATAGGCGTTGATGATCCAGCCGATCGCCACCATCACGCCACCGACCGCCACCACCAGCTTCGGACCGATCTTGTCCGCCAGCCAGCCTTCCAGCGGCGTCAGCCACGTCTCCAGCGCAATGAAAATGCTGAACGCAATCTGGATCTCGGCAATGGCCCAACCGTGGGCCTGGTTCATCGGCCGGACAAACAGCGTCCAGCCATACTGCAAGTTCGCAATCATCACCTGGCAGATGATGACCGCAATCAACTGTCCCCAACGATTGGGCGCACTTCTGGCCATGTTCTTCCCCTTGTGTGTGGTTAGCCCTTGCTCATACCCGGCAGGTTCATCCCGCTCTTGGTATGCCAATATTGGAACAGTCCATATCGAGCAAAGCAAGCGGGACAGGCGCGGGCTCGTGCGGCACAAAATCAGCTCCGACCGACATACGGATGGCAGCAGTCACCGCCGGATCTCCATCGCGTCCGCACTGATCCCGATCCGCACGTGTCGCGTGCGATGTCACAAACGTCGCCACCATCGTCGTCCGCATCGCTATCACCGAGGATGCGGCGCGAATGTCACGCACGGTCGTTCGTGTCGGCGAT
>JBAVMB010000021.1:0-7796 GCA_049689615.1 Allostellaceae bacterium | reverse complement strand
GCTCGAAACGGCGGCTGGCCGCGTCGGTCAAGAATTTGGCCTTGGTGTCGGTGCGCATCCGCCGCAGCGTATCGGCCTGCGCCTTGCCACGGCCTTCGGCCACCGCCTCGGCGAAATTGGCGAATAGGACGGTGAACCAGAGCCACAGCGTGATCTGGCCGGAAAACATCGCGTTGGTGCCGACGACCGTGCCGCTGCCAGAGATCAGGTTGCGGACGAAAAAGATCGTCGTCAGCACCGAGACGATCTCGACGCAGAACATCACTGGATTCTTGACCAGCGTGCGCGGATCGAGCTTGCGGAACGACGCCCAGATCGCCGGCACGATCAGCTTGCTGTCGAACAGCGGCAACGGCTGCACGCTGCGCTTGAACAGCGATTCCGGCCGCGTGTCGGCGGTAATGGCGATGGCGTTTTTCGGCGACATGGAACGCAGTCCTTATGGCGAAGTGGCGTAGAGCGTGCCGTGGTTCATCGCGACCTGCTCGACGATGGGACCGAGCGACACAGCCGGGAAATAGGTCAGGCCGCCGACGATCAGGATGACGCCGACCAGCAGGCCAACGAAAAGCGGGCCCGTTGTTGGAAATGTGCCCGCGGACGGCGCCAGCAGCTTTTTCTGCGCGAGGGAACCCGCCACGGCCAGGAGCGGAATGACAAAGACGAACCGGCCGATCAGCATCGCGAAGGCAAGCGTCACGTTGTAGAACAGCGTGTTGGCGCTGATGCCGGCGAAGGCTGAGCCGTTATTGCCGGTGGCCGACGTGAAGGCGTAGAGGATCTCGCTGAAGCCATGCGGGCCGGCATTGGCCGTGCCGGCGAGGCCCGCCGGCAGCACGGTGGCGAGCGCCGTCCAGCCCAAAATCGACAGTGGCAGACTCAACAGCGCGAGGATAGTCATCTTGACCTCCTTCGCTTCGAGTTTTTTGCCGAGATATTCGGGCGTGCGGCCAACCATCAGGCCGGCGACGAACATTGCGACGATGGCGAAAGCCAAAATGCCATAGAGGCCGGAGCCGACGCCGCCGAAGATCACTTCGCCGAGTTGGATGTTGACCAGCGGCACCGCACCGCCCAACGGCGTCAGGCTGTCGTGCATGGTGTTGACCGCGCCGCACGAGGCGTCGGTGGTGACCGTCGTGAACAGCGCGGAGTCGGCGATGCCGAAGCGGACTTCCTTGCCTTCCATGTTGCCGCCGGCCTGCAGCGCGCTCGGTGCCTGGTCGACGTGATACTGCGCGAAAGCCGGATTGCCCTTGGCTTCCGACCAATAACAGACGGTGGTGCCGACCAGGAACAGCACGCCCATTGCCGCGAACAGAGCCCAGCCCTGCTTCTCGTTCTTGACCATGCGGCCGAGGACATTGGTGAGGCCGGCGCCGAGCGAGAAGATCAACACCATCTGAATGAAGTTGGTCAGCGCGTTGGGATTCTCGAACGGATGGGCAGAGTTGGCGTTGAAGAAGCCGCCGCCGTTGGTGCCCACCATCTTGATGACTTCCTGCGATGCGACTGGACCGACGGCGATGGTCTGCTTGGCGCCTTCGAGGGTGGTGGCGTCGACATAAGGGCCGAGGGTTTGCGGCATGCCCTGCCAGACGAAGAACAAGCCGACGACGATTGAGATCGGCAGCAGGACGTAAAGCGTACAGCGCGTCAGATCGACCCAGAAATTGCCGATGGTCTTGACCTCGCGCCGGGCGAAGCCGCGGATCACCGCGATAGCCAGCGCGATACCAGTGGCCGCGGACAGAAAGTTGTGCACGGCAAGACCGGCCATCTGGGTCAGATAGCTCATCGTCGTTTCGGGCACATACGACTGCCAATTGGTGTTGGTGATGAAGCTAATCGCCGTGCTGAAGGCGAGGCTTTGCTCGACTGCGCTTTGCTCCGCCGGATTGAACGGCAGCTTCGCCTGGAAGCGCTGCAAGGCATAAAGAGTCAGCACGCCGACAAGGCTGAAAAGCAGCATCGCGGCGGCATAGATCAGCCAATGCTGTTCGTGCTTCTCGTCGACGCCGCAGCACAAGTAAATCAGGCGCTCGACCGGGCGCAGCACCGGGTGGAGGAAGGTGCGCTCGCCGTTGAAGACGCGCGTCATGTAACCGCCGAGCGGCCGGGTGATGGCGGCAACGACGACGCAGAACAGCGCGATTTGCAACCAGCCGTTGGCGGTCATGGGAGAGCTTTCAGAATTTTTCGGGGCGCACAAGCGCGACGACGAGGTAGACGGTGATGATCAGGCTCACGAGCCCGCCAAGGATGTAATCGAGCATGGATGCCTCACATCTTTTCGCAGGCAAGGACATAAATCAGCGTCAGCGCGAAGGACACGACGACGGTGGCGAGGAGAATGACGTCGAGCATGAGCGCGCTCCGAAGCGGAAAGCACCCGGATATAAGTTCTGCCCGGCGTTAAGAATCGAGAGCGATTCGGCGGCCGCCGTATAAAGACGCCATAAAGATTGGCGCAGACACGCCCCGTGCTACGGCTTTTGCAGGGTGAACACCAGAACGCCGCCGGCCTGCTCCTGGCAATCGAGCAGATGCGCGCCGGTGGTCTTGCAGAAATGCTCGAAGTCTTTGACTGCGCCGGGATCGGTGGCCAGCACGCGCAGCACGCCGCCGGCTTTGAGGTCCTTCATCGCCTTGCGCGCCTTCAGCACCGGCAGCGGGCATTTGAGGCCTTTGGTGTCGAGGGTGAGATCGGGTTCGGGCGCGGCCATGGTTCAACCGAATTTGTTGTCAGCATTGAAGCCGCGGGCGATTCGCCCCGCGGCAGCGCGCGCGCCGAGCCAGGCGCGCAAATCGGTCTCGGTGCGCACGCGGTCGCCTGATTTCCAACTCAGCCCGTCGGCGCGCCTGAAGGTCTTGGCGTCGCTGAGGCCGCCGTCGTGATAGCGCTGCATAATCACGCCGCGGCCAGCGTTGAGCTCGGGCACGTCGCCGAGCGGGAAGATCAGCAGCTTGCGGTTCTCGCCGATGACCGCAACGTGATCGCCGGCGACCGGCACGGCAACGCGCGCCACCGCACCGTTGCCCGGCCGCATCACTTGCTTGCCGTTGCGCGTCTGCGCCAGCACTTCATCAGCTGGCGCAATGAAACCGCGGCCGTCGCTTGCAGCAAGCAGCAGCTTCTCGCCGGACCTGTAAACCAGTACCGAGGCGACGTCGTATTCGTTGGGCAGGTCGACCATCATGCGCACGGGCTCGCCGTTGCCGCGCCCGCCCGGCAGTTTGTCAATCGCCAGCGTGTAGAAGCGGCCGTTGGTGGCGAAAACCAGCAATTTGTCCGTCGTGAGCGCTTCCAGAGCGAACCGCGGACCATCGCCTTCCTTGTAGCCAATCGTGTCGAGCTTGAGGCCGTGGCCTTTGGCGGCGCGCACCCAGCCCTTGACCGAAACCACGACCGTCACCGGCTCGCGCTCGACCAGCGCCTCCAACGGCACGTCCACCACCGTTGGGGCAGCCGCGAGCGTCGTCCGGCGCTTGCCGAGCAACGTCGTTGGGCCGAATTCCTTGCGTAGATCGGTCAGTTCTTCACCGATGCGCTTCCATTGGCGCTTCTCGTCGGCGAGCAGGCCGGCAAGCTCTTTGTCCTCGGCGGCGAGCTCTTTCAACTCGGTGCGGATGGCGATCTCTTCGACCTTGCGCAACGCGCGCAACCGCATGTCGAGAATGGCGTCGGCCTGCAGCGAGGTCAGGTGCCAACGCTTCATCATCCGCTCTTTGGCGTCGTCGTAATTGCGGATGAGGCGGATGACTTCGTCGATGTGCAGATAGACGATCATCAGGCCCTTGAGAACCTGGCTGCGGTGCGCGATCGCCTCGCGGCGGAAGCGTGAGCGACGCTGCAGGACTTCGCGGCGATGGTCGAGGAAGGCCTGGAGCGCCTCCTTCAGGTTCATCACCCGCGGCACCCCGTCCTTGTCGAGGACGTTGAGGTTGAGGCCGATGCGCGTCTCGAGTTCGGTGGCGCGGAACAGCGATTCCATCAGCACCGCCGGCTCGACGTTGCGGCTCTTCGGTTCGAGCACCAGGCGGACGATGTCGGATGACTCGTCGCGGACGTCGGCGAGCAACGGCAGCTTGCGTTCCTCCAGCAGCTGCGCGATGCGCTCGATCAGGCGCGATTTCTGCACCTGGTATGGAATCTCGGCGACCACGACCTGGTAGGTGCCCTGGCCGAGCTTCTCGACGTTCCAGCGCGCGCGCAGGCGGAAACTGCCGCGGCCGGTGGCATAAGCCTGCCTGATGCTGGCGGCGTCCTCCACCAGTACGCCGCCGGTCGGAAAATCCGGACCGGGCATCAGCTCGACCAAGTCGCCGATGCCGGCGCGCTTGTGCTTCACCAGGTGGATAAGCGCGTCGCACAGCTCGACGATGTTGTGCGGCGGAATGCTGGTTGCCATGCCGACGGCGATGCCGGACGCGCCATTCGCTAGCAGATTGGGAAACCGCGCCGGCAGGACCAACGGCTCGTCGTTTTCGCCGTCGTAGGTCGGCCGGAAATCGACCGTGTTCTCGTCGATGCCGGCGAGCAGCGCCTCGGCCACCTCGGTCAGGCGGCTTTCGGTGTAGCGCATCGCCGCCGGATTGTCGCCGTCGATGTTCCCAAAATTGCCTTGCCCATCGACGAGCGGATAACGCTGCGCGAAATCCTGCGCCAAACGCACCAGCGCGTCGTAAACGGCAACGTCGCCATGCGGATGAAATTTTCCGATCACGTCGCCAACGACGCGCGCGCATTTCTTGTAGCCCGACTTCGGATCGAGCCGGAGCTGTCGCATCGCAAAGAGCAGCCGCCGGTGCACCGGTTTCAGGCCGTCGCGCACGTCGGGCAGCGACCGCGCCATGATCGTCGACAGCGCGTAGGAGAGATATCGCTCGCTCAGCGCATCGGCGAGCGCTACATCGCGCACTTCGCCGACCATAACGGAACCGGACTTCTTCATACCGACTCGATTGGTTGTGCCGTTAGAGTACCGGTTCGGCGCAGCACGTCAACGAAACGCGCACGCGCTGCCGGCATTTTGCGGCCATGCGGATGGAATACGCGACGGTCGAGAAAAAATCCGGTCAGCTTCAGGCCATCGAGAATCTGCGCCCGGTCTGGCGTCACTGTCTCGTCGAGCAAAAATGGGGGCAGCACCAGGAGTCGTTCACGATACGGCGTCGCGGCGTCGGTCGAAACCGCCTGCCCCGATCGCGGCGACACATAGGTCAAGCCGTCGCGGATACCGGTGGCAGCACAGCGCGATAGATCGAGGCCATAGCCAAGCTCAGCCAGAAGATCGAGTTCAAGTCGCACGTAGTGTGCCGCGTAGTCATCATCGCGGCCGAGCCCATCGAGCAGGTCGATCATCCCAGCATAGAAGCGCGGATGCGGTTCGCGCTCAGGAAGGGTTGCGGCGGCTAATGCGGTCGCCGCGGCAAGACATGCGAGGCGGGCGCGGTCATCGATGAAGCGTGCTGCGCGGCCGGCCAACAATTCACCCGCATAGGTGCCGAGATGGTCGATCAAACGTGCCGACCAGGTCAGGCTCACCTGGTTGCCGATTTGATAGAGCGTGCGCGCTTTCGGTCCCTGCCCGCCGCGCACCAGTCCGGCATGCCGACCGTGCTCCTTGGTCAGGACATCGACGATCAATGCACGTTCGCCGTGCCGCCGCGTTGCCAGGACGATGCCCTGGTCGACCCAATGCATTATTCGTCGAAATCGAGGCGCATGGCGGCGTATCGCTCCCGGTCCTCGGTCCAGTTCTCGGTGACGCGTACTTGCAGGAACAGATGGACGCGGCGCTGGAACATCGCCTCCAGATCGGCGCGCGCCGCAGCGCCGATGCTCTTGATTTGGCGGCCGCCTTGACCAAGCACGATGGCCTTATGTCCTTCACGTGCGACATGCACAATCTGGTCGATGCGCACGCTGCCGTCCGGGCGATCCTCCCATTTTTCGGTTTCGACCGTCGCCGAATAAGGAAGTTCCTGATGAAGCTGCCGGAAAATCTGCTCGCGCGTCGCCTCGGCCGCTAGGAGCCGCAACGGCACATCGGTGATTTCGTCTTCCGGATAAAGCCACGGCCCGCGCGGCAATGCATTCGCGAGATAGAGCTTGAGGTCTTCGACGCCATCGCCCGTCAGGCCGGAAATCATGAAGACGCGATCGAAGACCCCTTCCCGGTCAAATGCCTGCGCCAGTGGCAAAAGATCGCCGCGCTTCACCTTGTCCACCTTGTTGAGCGCGAGCACGGCACGCCGATTGGCTGCGCGCAAACCGTCGATGATGCGGCCCGTATCTGCGTCGAGGCCGCGTGTGGCATCTACCAATACGACAATCAACTCGGCTTCGTGCGCGCCGGCCCAAGCCGCCTTGACCATCGCGCGTTCAAGTCGACGTTTCGGTTCAAAAATTCCGGGCGTGTCGACGAAGATGATCTGCGCATTTCCGTCGACGACAATGCCGAGCATCCGCGCGCGCGTGGTTTGCACCTTCGGTGTGACGATCGCCAGCTTCGAACCCACGAGGCGATTGAGCAGTGTCGACTTACCCGAATTCGGCGCGCCAATCAGTGCGACGTGTCCACAACGCGTCATCACGGGCGCTGCGTCGCCGCTCATATGGAATCGCCCAGCGATGCGAGCAGCGCCGCTGCTGCCGCGGCTTCGGCTTCGCGTTTAGAGGTACCCGACGCGGATTCAACCTTGGCGCCGGCGACACTCACCGTCACCGTGAAGCACCGGCGATGCGGCGGCCCGCTGGTATCGACCACCGTGTAACTGGGCAGGCTCAATCCGCGCGCCTGGGCCCATTCCTGTAAAGCGGTCTTGGGATCGCGCAGCGGCTGCGCCGCGCCTACGCGGCGCTCCCAATAGCGCTCGACGAAGCGCTGCGCCGCCGGAAGGCCGCCATCGAGATAGAGCGCCGCAATCAGCGCTTCGCAGACGTCAGCCAGAACGCTGGTGTTCTGGCGCACGCCAGCGGCATCCTCGCCGCTCGATGCGATGATGAAATCGCCGAGGCGGATCTCGCGAGCCACCGTCGCCAACGCCTCGCGTCGAACCAGCGCCACGTGGCGGCGGGTCAGTGCGCCCTCGTCATCCTCGGGAAAGCGCTGCCACAACAGCTGCGCGACGATCATGCCGAGGACGCGGTCGCCAAGAAATTCCAGCCGCTCATAGCCACGCTCCGGCGCGGCGTTCCGTTGCCGCGCGCTCGGATGCGTCAGGGCTTCGACCAGCAGCGCTGGATTTTCGAACCGATGGCCGAGCGCGACCTCCAGCGGATCCACACCAGCGGGCAATGGCGGCTTCATGACCATATCGCGGCCACGACGCCGCGCGCCGCGCTCAATGGATCGAGGTGAACAGCCGGTCGTAGCGGACGGTAAACGGCCAGTCCCAGAATTCCCACCAATGGGCGTAACCGTTGGTCGAGAAGAACAGGAACACCGCGCGGCCGACGAGATTCTCCGCCGGCACGTAACCGACGCCGCTGGACGGGTCGCGGCTGTCCGACGAATTGTCGCGATTGTCGCCCATCATGAAGTAGTGATCGGGCGGAACCGTGAAGACCGGCGTGTTGTCGAGCGGATAGTTGGTGCCGGGCAGCTGGAGAATGGGATGCTGATAACCGTCGGGCAGCGTCTCCGTGTACTCGGTATAGGTCGCGCCACTGGCCGGATCCTGGTAGACGCCGATCCGTTCGCGTTTCACCGGCTGGTCGTTGATGTAAAGGATGCCGTCCTTCATCTGGATGTGGTCGCCAGGCAATCCGATGATCCGCTTGATGAAGT
>JBAVMB010000020.1:0-1702 GCA_049689615.1 Allostellaceae bacterium | reverse complement strand
CGAAACCGCCGACGACATCGCGGCGCTGCCGGCGCGGCGGCCCCGTCACGTCATCGGCTTTTCCGACGCCATCGAGCGCTACATGGCCGCGAGCGATTTCTTCGTCGGCAAGCCCGGACCGGGCGCGATCTCCGAGGCGATGGTGATGGGCCTGCCCATGATCCTCGAGGTCGGCGCGCGGCTTCTGGCGCAGGAGCGCTACAACGCCAATTGGGCGCAGGCCATCGGCGCGGCGCTCTCTTTCCGTAAAGCCGACGGCTTGTGCGCAGCGATCGCTGAGTTAACGGAGCGAGGGCGGCATGCGGCGATGCGGCGGGCAATCGCGGCCCATCCCAATACTGCGATCTTCGATCTGCCGGCGTCGCTCGACAGAATCCTCAGCGCGCGCCGCGCGGTTGCGAGCGTCTGACCGCCGGTTCGTCCGAGTTCCGTAACTGCGCATCGATCATCGCAGCGGCCGCGTCCACCAGCGCGCGTGCCGGTCCGCGATGGCCGAAAGTCAGCACGCTGGCATAGGCGCCCTCGAATAAGAGCGTGAGCTGATCGGCGAGCCGTGCCGGCGAGCGCGCGCCGGCCGCCGTGGCGATGGCACGGAACCGCCGCCGCAATTCCCGTTTGTTGGCTTCGGCGACACGGCGGGCAGGGTGGTCGGGTTCGGGAAACTCGCACGCCGCATTGGTGAAGGGACAGCCGCGCCAGCCGGCGCGCAGCGCGCGCTTGCGCAGCGACTTCGTCAGCGCGAGCAGTTGCTGCCGCGGGTCGCCCGGATAGCGCGCGACGACGCGGTCCCACCAATCCCAATAGAGGCCCGAGCGGCGCGCAAGATAGGCGGCGACCAGCTCGTCCTTCGACGGGAAGCTGCGATAGAGGCTCATCTTGGCGACGCCGGCGGCGCCGACCACTTCGTCGATGCCGACGGCGTGGATGCCGCGCCGGTAGAACAGATCGTTCGCCGTGTTCAGCAGGCGGTCGCGCGGCGACGTCACGGCGCTCGAATTGGGCGCCGGCCGTAGGATTTCGTCTGCCTGGGTTGCGCGCATCGCAACTTGACCTGATACAGACCTGTCTGTACCGTGTCAAGGTAAGAGACAGATCTGTCTCACCGGTCGAGTCTGGCGCAAGGGGTGGAAAGAATGTCGGCAATGTTCGCGCGCCTGATCGGCGGCCGCTTCCATTATGGCTGGATCGTTGTCGGCGTCGTCTTCGTCGCGCTGTTGGCGGCGGCTGGCGTGCGCGCGACGCCCGGCGTCCTGATCGTGCCATTGCAGGATGCATTCGGCTGGAGCCGCGGGACGATCTCGCTGGCGATCGCGATCAACCTGCTGCTGTACGGATTGATGGGGCCGTTCGCGGCGGCACTGATGCAGAGCATTGGCGTGCGGCGGACCGTCCTGGGCGGCCTGGCGCTGCTCGCTGCCAGCGTTGCGGCGAGCACGGCGATGACCGCATCGTGGCAGCTTATTTTCACCTGGGGTGTCCTGGTCGGCCTCGGCTCCGGCATGATTGCGCTGGTGCTGGGCGCGACCGTGGCGAATCGCTGGTTCGCGACGCATCGCGGCCTAGTCATGGGCATTTTCTCGGCGTCGAGCGCCACCGGCCAGCTGGTTTTCCTGCCGATGCTGGGCTGGGTCGTCGATCACGGCGGCTGGCGCGCAGTGGCGTGGATCGTCGCCGCGGCGGCGGCGGCGATTGTGCCGCTGGT
>JBAVMB010000019.1:0-2031 GCA_049689615.1 Allostellaceae bacterium | reverse complement strand
CAGGTCGTCGCGTCGCCGGGTTTTGTGGTGACCGATCTCGACGGCTGCACGCTGGCGATCGCGGCAGACGTGCCGCTCGCCGTCGGCGAAGCCGTGTCGCACGCGGCAAAGGCGCGTGGCATCCTAGCGAACGTGGCAGATCGTCCAGAGCTGTGCAGCTTCATCATGCCCGCCGTGATAGACCGCGCACCGGTCACGCTGGCGATATCGACCGGCGGTGCGTCGCCAGCCTTAGCGCGGCGTTTGCGCGAGATGCTCGATGCAATCGTGCCGCGGCGACTCGGCGCGTTGGCAGCGCTCGCCGGCGAATTCCGGCTGCGCGTGCGCCGTGGCATTGCCGATCCGGCGCTGCGGCGGGCGTTCTGGGACCGAATCCTCGACGGGCCGGTGACGCGGCTGGCGTTGGCCGGCGAACAAGACACAGCGCGGCGGCAACTCGAAGCCGCGCTCAGCGCCGCAAGCGTCAACGCGGCGCGGCGCGAAGTTGCCTAAGCACGGCGCGGCGTTCCGCGCGGTGCGGATTTGCGCCGGCGAATCAAGGTGCCCGCGCCTTCCGCGAACAGCTCCAGCAGAATCGCATGCGGCACGCGGCCGTCGATGATGACTGCGGCTTCGACGCCGCCTTCCACCGCCTCGACGCAAGTCTCGACCTTGGGGATCATGCCGCCCGATATCGTGCCATTGGCGATCATCGCCTTCGCATCGGCAATCGACAGCTCCTGCACCAACTTCTTGTCACCATCGAGCACGCCGGCCACGTCGGTCAGCAGCAGCAGTCGCGCCGCCTTGACCGCCGCAGCCACCGCGCCGGCCGCGGTGTCGGCGTTGATGTTGTAAGTCTCGCCCGCCGTGCCAACGCCGATCGGTGCGATCACCGGAATGATGTCGGACTTGACGAAATACTCGAGCACCGGCGCATCGACGGCATAGGGCTCGCCGACGAATCCCAGGTCGAGCACCTTCTCGATGTGGCTGTCGGGATCGGCGCGCTTGCGCGTGAGCTTGCGCGCACGGATGAGGTCGGCATCCTTGCCGGACAGACCGATTGCCCGGCCGCCGGCGCGATTCACCGCCGCGGCGAGCTCTTTGTTGATCGAGCCCGACAGCACCATTTCGACAATCTCGACCGTCGCCTGGTCGGTGACGCGCAGACCGTCGATGAACGAGCTCTTGATTTTCAGCCGCTCGAGCATCTGGCCGATTTGCGGCCCGCCACCATGGACGACGATCGGATTGATGCCGACCTGCTTCAGCAGCACGACGTCGCGCGCGAAGAGATCGGCGATCTCGGTCTCGCCCATTGCGTGCCCGCCGTATTTGACGACGATCGTCTTGCCGGCGTAGCGCCGCATGTAAGGCAGCGCTTCCGACAACGTCGCGGCTTTCAACGCGGCGTCGGGCGGCGCGGTGCGGGTTTTGTCGCTCATGGCGGGGCTTTATAGCGGCATCGGCGTTAGCTCGCCAGCGCGGCGAGCAACGCGCGCAACGCCGGAATACCGCGGCCGGTTTCGGCGCTGGTGGCGACGACGAGCGGAAAGGCGCTGGGATGGCGCGCCAATGCGGTACCGACGGCGGCGATTTGCGCCTCGCATTCCGCCGCGCTGACCTTGTCCGCTTTGGTCAGCACGGCCATCACCGACACCGCGTGCTGCGCCAACAGATCGAGTGCGAGCCGATCGCCGTCCTTGAGGCCGTGCCGCGCGTCGACCAGCAGCATCGCCTGCTTCAGCACCCCGCGCCGCGCGAGATAGAAGCTCACCGTCTGACCCCAGCGGCGCGCCTCGGCCTGCGAGACCGTGGCATAGCCATAGCCCGGCAGATCCACCAGCATCAGCCGGTCGCCGACCGTGAAGAAATTGAGCGCGCGCGTGCGACCGGGCATGCGCGAAACCCGCGCGAGCGCCTTGCGGCCGGTGAGCGCGTTCAGCAGCGTCGATTTGCCGACGTTCGAGCGTCCGGCGATGGCGATCTCCGGCGCCGCCGCAACGGGCAGCGACGCGAGATCGCGGGCTTCGGCGACGAACGCCGCCT
>JBAVMB010000018.1:0-4405 GCA_049689615.1 Allostellaceae bacterium | reverse complement strand
GTCGACCTTGAGTTCGTTCCACGGCAGTTTCGCCGGATCGCGCTCGGCGAGGACGCGGATCGGTCCCTTGCCGATGTCCATCCAATCGTTGCCAGTCTTGATCTCGCCGTCGAAGCGACCGTGCACGCTGTCGTACTTCAGCAGATGTGCGTTGGCGTGGACCGAACCCAGATCGTTGATCGCGACGCATTGCACGTCATTGCGGTCCTGCTCGTGCAGGGCACGCAACGTCAGACGGCCGATGCGGCCAAACCCATTGATGGCAATGCGGATAGCCATGCAACTCTCCTAAAGCAACGCTTTCGCAGCGGCGACAACCGCCTCGGACGTGATGTTGAAATGCTTATATAGGGCTTCGGCGGGCGCGGAAGCGCCGAAGCCGTCCATACCGACGAAGGCGCCTGTAGGCGCAAGATAGCGGTCCCAGCCTTCGCGGCAGGCGGCTTCGACGGCGACGCGCGGCGCCGTGCCCAGGACAGCGCGGCGATAGGCCGCATCCTGTTGTTCGAACAACTTCCAGCACGGCATCGAGACCACGGCAGCGGCAATCTTGGCTGCCGCCAACTGGTCGCGCGCCGCCATGGCGATGCTGACCTCGGAACCGGTTGCCAACAGCGTCACCGAACGCGGTCCGTCGGCCTCGGCCAGCACATAGGCGCCGCGCGCCGATTTGTTGTCAGCCGCAGACGCATCGGTGCGCAGCGCCGGCAAGGCCTGGCGCGACAAGGCCAGCACCGATGGCGTCGCCGCATGCTGCAGCGCCAGCGCCCAGCACTCGGCGGTCTCGACCCCATCCGCCGGACGAAAGAGGTTGAGATTCGGGATCGCGCGCAATGCGGCCAGGTGCTCGATTGGCTGATGCGTCGGCCCATCTTCGCCGAGACCGATCGAATCGTGGGTCATCACGAAAATCACGCGCAGGCGCATGAGCGCCGCGAGGCGGATCGACGGCCGGCAATAATCGGTGAACACCAGGAAGCTGCCGCCATAGGGAATGACGCCGCCGTGCGCCGCCATGCCGTTCATCGCCGCGGCCATGCCGTGTTCGCGGATGCCATAATGGAGGTAGCGGCCGTCGTACGTCGCCGCCGTCAGGACCTTTTGGCCCTTGATCATCGTATTGTTGGACGGCGTCAAATCCGCCGAGCCGCCGATCAATTCCGGAATTGCCGGCACCAGCGTCTCGAGGCAACGGCCGGACGATTGCCGCGTCGCTTCTTTCTTGCGCTCGGCGGCAAAGCCCTTGGCGGTATTCGCTAGCGCGTTCCGCCAACCCGCCGGCAGTTCGCCCTTCATCCGCCGCGTGAGTTCGTCGCGCGATTGCGGGTCGGCCGCCGCCAGGCGTTCGCGCCAGGCGGCATGCGGAATTGCACCGCGCGCGCCGGCGGAGCGCCATGCCTTCATCAAATCGTCGGGGATCACGAACGGCGGCAAATCCCAGCCGAGACGCCGGCGCGCGCCGGCGATCTCTTCCGCGCCAAGCGGCGAACCATGCGCCGCGGCGGTGCCGGCCTTGGTCGGCGCGCCAAAGGCAATGATGGTGCGGCAGGCGATCAGCGTTGGCCGATCGCTCTGCTGCGCCTCGGCGATGGCAACAGCGATCTGATCGGTGTCGTGGCCGTCGACGGCGATGATGTTCCAGCCATGCGATTTGAAGCGCGCGATCTGATCGTCATCGCAGGCGAGCGACGTCGCGCCGTCGATCGAAATCGAATTGTTGTCCCAGAAGAGGATCAGCTTGCGTAGCCGCAGGTGCCCAGCAAGCCCAAGCGATTCATGGCTCAAGCCTTCCATCAGGCAGCCATCGCCGGCCATGACATAAGTGTAGTGATCGACGAGATCGTTACCGAAGCGCGCGTTGAGGATACGCTCGGCCAGTGCCATGCCGACCGAATTGGCAATGCCCTGACTCAACGGTCCGGTGGTGACTTCGATGCCGGGCGCGTGGCCGCGCTCCGGATGGCCAGCGGTGCGGCTGCCGAGCTGGCGGAAATGCTCGATCTCGGTGATCGTCATCTGCGGATAGCCGAGCAGATAGAGCAGCCCGTAGAGCAGCATCGAGCCGTGGCCGGCCGACAGGATGAAACGGTCCCGGTCCGGCCAATCGGGATCGGCGGGATCGAACTTGAGAAACTTGGTGAACAGGACCGTGGCGACGTCGGCCATGCCCATCGGCATGCCGGGATGGCCGCTATTGGCCTTTTCGACCGCGTCCATCGCCAGCGCCCGCAAGCAATTCGCCATGCGAAACAGAAACGGGTCGCGCGGCTTCGGCAGCGCCGTGGTGGTCTTGATGTCGGTGGTAGCGCTCATGGAAGCGAACGATTCGCGGCTCGGAATTCGATGGAACGCGCGGCACCTTCGCCTGCCGCGCCGGGCGCCGTCAACCGGGATATCCGGTGACAAATCGGGACTCGGGCCGGTTCGGTTGCGGCTCGTAGCCGCAGCGGGTAAGGTCGCCCCGACACGCGACTTGGCCGCGTCGTGCAGCCGGATTGGGGCGTCGCCAAGTGGTAAGGCAGCGGATTTTGATTCCGCCATACGGAGGTTCGAATCCTCCCGCCCCAGCCACGCAACCGCAACAGCCTGCCGCCCGTTTGATCGCGGCGAGGCGGTATGGCCGACCAATCCTTTGAGACCGATATTCCCGCCCGGCTCGATCGGCTGCCGTGGCACCGTTTCCATTGGCTGGTAATCACCGCGCTGGGCGTGACTTGGATCCTCGACGGACTCGAGGTCACGCTGGTCGGCTCTCTATCAGGCGCCTTCATCGGCGCCGGCGGATTGTCGATGAGCGAGAGCCAAGTCGGGTTGGCCGCTAGCGCCTACCTCGCGGGCGCAATCGTCGGTGCGATCGGCTTCGGCCAGCTTACCGACCTCTATGGCCGCAAGCGGTTGTTCAGCATCACCGTCATGGTCTATGCGGTCGCCACCATCGCTACCGGTTTTGCGTGGAACTTTGCGTCCTTCGCGCTGTTCCGCTTTTGCACGGGCGCCGGCATCGGCGGCGAATATGCCGCGATCAACTCGGCGATTGACGAGATGATCCCGGCGCGCGTTCGCGGTTGGACCGACCTGGCGATCAACGGCACCTTCTGGATCGGGGCGGCGCTCGGAGCGGGGGCGTCCGTGATTCTACTCGATCCCCGGCTTTTGCCGGCGTGGCTCGGCTGGCGTCTTGCGTTCGGCATCGGCGGCGCGCTCGGCTTCGGGGTCATGGTGTTGCGGCGGTATGTTCCGGAAAGTCCGCGCTGGCTGATGACGCATGGTCGGATCGCCGACGCAGAAAGCGTCATGCGTGGAATCGAGAGCCGCATCGGCAAGCATATCGGCGCATTGCCGCGCCCGACCGGCAAACCAATCCGCCTCGTGCCGCGCGGGCCGGTACGGCTTGTCGAGCTGGGCATCGTGCTGCTGCGCCGCTATCCGCGACGCACCGTTCTCGGCCTGACGCTCATGGCGGCGCAGGCGTTTTGCTACAACGCCGTCTTCTTCACCTATGCGCTGGTGCTGCAACGTTTCTACGGCGTGCAGCCAGAACGCGTCGGCGTCTATATCGTCGCCTTCGCAGCCGGCAACTTCTTCGGCCCGTTGCTGCTTGGCCGTCTGTTCGACACGGTTGGACGCCGTATCATGATCACGCTCACTTACGGCGGCGCCGGCGGCTTGATGGCGGCAACGGCGTTGCTCTTTGCCTTCGATGCACTGGGCGCCGCCGGTCAGACGGCGCTGTGGACGATGATCTTCTTCGTCGCCTCCGCAGCCGCGAGCGCCGCATATCTCACCGTTGGCGAGGCCTTTCCGCTCGAGCTGCGCGCGCTGATCATCGCCTTGTTCTACGGCTTCGGCACCGCAATCGGCGGCATCGCCGGACCGGCACTATTCGGCATCCTGATCGAAAGCGGTTCGCAGCTCGCGCTGATGTGGGGATATCTTCTGGCGGCAGCGTTGATGATCGCAGCTGCCGCGGTCGAGGCCGTATTCGGCGTCGATGCCGAGCGGCGTGCGCTCGAGGACGTGGCGGCACCGCTCTCGATCCGGCCTACATTGTGATCGATGTCACCGACACACGGCCGAACTTTGGTGTTGTCGAAGACCGGCGACGACGTCGTTGTATTCCGTCCAGCGCAACCGCCCAAGAAGCGGGTGCATGCCTCCCTGCACAATAACTCATTTAGTCGCCGGCGCCGAACCGCGATAGCTTGCCGCGAGAATCCGCCGGGAGCCCGAAATGTCCGCCGAAATCGAAGCGCGCGTCATGCCGGATCCGCGTCCGCGGCATGCCGCGATCGCCGGCATGTCGGCGCTGTTGCTCGGCATCGGCTTGTCGCGGTTCGCCTTCACGCCGCTGATCCCAGCGCTGGTGCAGGCCGGATGGTTCACGGCAGCGCAAGCTGGCTATCTC
>JBAVMB010000017.1:0-2644 GCA_049689615.1 Allostellaceae bacterium | reverse complement strand
AATTGACCAGTGTCAGGGTAATCACCGGCAGCACCAAATGGTCGGCGCGGTCGATGATTCCACCGGCGCCAATCGTCGTTGCGCCGCCCGGCGGCAGCCAGCCAAGCTGCACCGCGAACACCAGGATCAGCATCAGGGCCAGCCAGAACGACGGCATCGAGATGGTGGCAAAGCTGGCGAAGTTGGCGGCATCGTCGAGCCATGAACCCGGCCGCCGCGCCGCCAACAGGCCGATCGGCCAGGCGAGCGCGAGCGTCAGTGTGAAGCTCATGCCCATCAACAGCGCCGTATTGCCAAGACGCGGCAGCAGCAACGTCAGCACCGGCTGGGCATAGAGGCGCGAATAGCCGAAGTCGCCGTGTAGCGCGGCCGCCGCCCAGGCGGCATAACGCTCCAGCAGCGGCTTGTCGAGGCCGTAGAGCGCCTTGAGCCGCGCCGCATCGGCGACCGTCAGATGCGGGTTGGAGGCAATCATTAGATCGACGGGATCGCCCGGCATCAGCCCGATGAGCGCATAGATCACCAGCGACATGATCGCCAGCACGACCAGGATCTCGATGCTTCGCCGGACGATGAAGCGGTTCATTGTGCGCTTGCCTGGGCGTCGCGGCCGACAGCGCGCCACTGTTCGACCCAGAGCGTCGAGGGATATTCGTGGCCAGTCGGGGTCAAACCGACCAGCCATTTCGGCAGGATGAACGGCTCGGCCCGGAAGAACAGCGGCAGCGCCGGCAGCTCTTCGGCATAAAGGGCCTGCAGCCGGCGCCAGAGCACCGCGCGCGCCGGCCGATCGAGCTCCGTTTCGATCGCATTTAACAGATGATCGGCTTCAGCATTGCGCCAGCCTACGAAATTCTCGCCGCTCCAATTGTTCGCGGGCGAGGGGATCTCGTCCGAGTCCAGTTCGGAACGCGGCACGTCCTCCGGCGCCGCCGACCAGGCGAACATGCCCATCTGGAACTTCCGTTTGATCATGCTGTCGCCGAACAAGACGCGTGCCGGCTGATTAGCCAGATGGACCTCGATGCCGACCGCGCGCCATTGGCTCTGCAGCACTTCTTCGACCAGCTCGCGCGAGCGGTTGCCGGCGGTAGTCGCCAGTGTCAGCGTAAGCGGCAGGCCGCTGGCGTTGCGCCGAATCTCGCCGTCGGCCGCATGCCAGCCGGCGGCGTCGAGCAGCGCGCGCGCCTTATCCGGATCGAACGGATATTTCGGCACGTCAGCGGAATAGACCCAGTCGAGCGTCGGCACGAAACTGTCGGCGACCGGATCGCGGCCGGCGAACAACTCCTGGCTGATCGCCTTGCGGTCGATGGCATAGAGCAGCGCGCGGCGGACGCGCACGTCGGCGAGGATCGGATCGTCCAAGTTGAAGTCGATGTGCTCGTATTCGAGGCCCGGCTTATAGATGATGTTGAAGCTACCGCTGTGACGCCGCGCGAAAGCCAGCGCCTCGTCGAGCGGCAGGCCGAGCTCGCCCGGCACCATGTCGAGGCCGCCGGCGAGCAAGTTGGCTTCGAGCGACGCGGTGTTCTCGACTGCCCAGACGACGATGCGGCTGAAATAGGGCCGCGGTCCGGCCCAGGCCGGATTGCGCTCGAGGACGATATACGAGCCGGGTGAAATCTCGGTGATGCGATACGGGCCATTGTAGAGTCCGCGCGTGGTCGGATCAGTGTCGTAACCTGAGCGGATCCGATATTGCGCCGGATCCGTGAAGGCGGCGCGTTCGACCCGTGCCGGTAGAATCTCGAAATCGTTGAGCGCGGCGTAATCGAAAGTGACACGATCTACGTCGACGGTGAAGGTGCGCGCGTCCACGGCCCTGACGGCGATCATGCGGCGGTAGAGTTCAGCGTCGGCGACGCCGGTCTGCGAATTGCGTCCGACTTGCCAGGAGAAGATCACGTCATCGGTCGTCACCGGCGTGCCGTCGTCCCAGCGCGCGTCGGGCTTAAGTGTGTAGGTCAGGCGGAGGCCGGTCTTGCCATCGGGCAGGGCGATCTTCTGTGCGAGTCCGTTGGCGAAGCTCGGTAGCGTCTCACATAACATGCAGACCAGTTGCCAGTCGGCGTCGTAGGTGGTGAGCGGCCGCCGGACCATGCCGAGCACGTAGCTCTTCGCTACCATCGGGTCGATGAGGGGATTGAGCGTTGCTGGAAACTGGCTGATGCCGATGGCGAGCTCGTCGGTGCGCTCGGCAGCGCGGACAGCCGCCGGAACCAGCAGGCAAAGGATGACCAGGAGAACTCGCCGCATTCTGCGCGGCGAGGATAGCAGACCGGGCCGGGCGGCTTAAGCGCGCTTGCCCTTGCCGGTGCCGAGGCGGCGCGGCAGCAGCGTGTCGCTGCTATTGCCGTACAGGGCGTCGTAGATGCGCAGGCCGTCGCGCGCGTCGAGGAAATCCTGCACTTGTTCGTCCAGCGACAGCGTCATGGGCTTGGCGCGTGTGCCGCGGCCGCGGCGTGCGGCAATCGTGTCGGTATTCGGCATTGCAACCTCCTTCAGCGTGCTTCCCTAAAAAGCAGGCTAAAGGCTCATGGGTTTCTAAATAGTTACCCGGCTTTCCGGTTGGAAATGCTCGGTTTTTCCGCACTACGGCCGGCGAATTTGAGCATCACCGCCTCGCTGAATAGCCGTAGCG
>JBAVMB010000016.1:0-4310 GCA_049689615.1 Allostellaceae bacterium | reverse complement strand
ACCGCAGGGTAGTGCGTGGCAGTGGAAGAGACGATCGAACAACGCGACGAGACGTCGCCGCCGGTACCCGTGCGGCCGCAGCGCGCTTGGCGTTGGCGTCGCTGGGTGGTGCTGGCGCTTGTAGCGGTGCTTGCGTTCGGCGTCTGGCACGAGCACGAACGGCACGCCAATCCGCCCCTCGTTGCAACCAATACGTCGGCCAGCGTGCCGCTGCCGCCGACCGATGCTGCGCCGCCTGCCGATGTGCCGGCGTGGGTCCGCTACGCCGTGCCGGCCGCGGCGACCAACCGTCCGCGTATCGCCGTGGTGATCGACGGGCTCGGCGCCGATCGTACTGCGACCGCGCGCGCTGTCGCGCTGCCGCCGGCAGTGACCTTGTCCTTCGTCGCCTATGCCGACGATCTCGCCGATCAGGCCACGGCGGCGCGCCGTGCCGGTCACGAGCTGCTGCTGCACGTGCCGATGGAGCCGGTGTCGGTGAGCGCGGCGATTGGCGCTTACGGTCTCGGCCGCAACATGCCGCATGACGAGCTGGTGCGCCGGCTGCGCTGGGACCTGGCGCGCTTCGACAGCTATGTTGGCGTCGACAACCACATGGGCACCGCATTCGCCGACGATGCGCCGGCGATGCAGGTCGTAATGGCGGAGCTCAAGCGCCGCGGTCTGCTCTATCTCGACGCGCGTGCCGTGCCGACCGCGCCGGCGGCGGTGGCGGCGCGCAATTTCGGCGTGCCGTACGCCGCGCGCGACATTTTCCTCGATGGCGAACAGGCGGCAGTCGCGGTCGACGCCCGCCTGGCGCTGCTCGTCAAGCTCGCGCGCGAACGCGGCAGCGCCATCGCTATCGGCCATCCGCACGATGCAACGCTGGCGGCGCTGCAGCGCTGGTTGCCGACTTTGTCGCGCCAGGGTGTCGTGCTGGTGCCGCTGACTGACGTAGTGAAAGTACGCGGCGGCAGTTGACGCCGCGGTCGCGTTATTTCGCCGGTTCAGTGAGCGGCTTGCCGCGGTCGAGCACCAGCACCGAGATCGAATAAGTCACGCCCGACGAAATATTACGCGTTTCGTGCACCAGGCCGGCGGGATTGTGATAGGCCTCGCCGGCTTTCACGGTTAGCGGCGGCTTGCCGTTGAAATAGGTGATACGCAACACGCCTTCAGTCACCAGCCCGTATTCGTCGCCGTCGTGATAGTGGCGGCCGCTGCTGGCGTTGGGCGGCCACTCGACCGACACCATGGTCGTCGTCTTGCCCGGTACGCCGCTCACCGGCACATGGTCGAGGAAGACGTGCGTCGGGATCGGTTTGGGCGGCGCAGCCGGTTGTGCGTCGGCGCCGACCGCCAGCAGCAACCCCGCCGCGGCGGCGACGGCAAAAGCTCGAATCATGCTGGCTCTCCCGGAATCGGATGAAACGGACGCTTGCACGCCCGTGGCACGCGGTCGTCAGTGCGCAATCGGTCCGCGCACGACGGTGACATCGCCTTCCTTCTCGACCGAGAAATACAGGTCGGCCGGCGTCAGTAGCTGCGGCGGCTGCTGCACGACGATGACGGTGCGGCCGTTGCGCGCCACTGCGGGCACGATAGCCGGCGCCACCGGTCCAACCGGTCCGGCATACGGATTGATGGATGAGTATTGGTTCTGCATGTATTCGGCGGGTGCCGCCGAGCCGGCGCTGAGAACCAGCGTGCCAAACGCGATGGCCGAGGTCAAAACGGCGCGGGCGAAGGTGTATGGCATGGATGTCCTCCGTCGCTCGCGCGCGAGTATTGGGTGATTCGCCGAATGCGTCACGCGAAATCCAGTGGCCATCGCGCGCGAATCGTGTTGCCCGCGAATTATCACGAGTCGCAGCGAGGCCTCAGCGCCGCGCGAAGGTGACAGCTTCTTCCGCCGCGCGGAAGAGGGCGCGGGCCTTGTCCTGGATTTCCTGATACTCGGCCGCCGGATCGCTGTCGGCGACAACGCCGCAGCCGGCCTGCACCACCATCTTGCCATCTTTGACGATCGCGGTTCGGAGCACGATGCAGGTGTCCATGCTGCCGTCGCCGGCGAAGTAGCCGATGCCGCCGCCGTAGAGATTGCGGCGCTCGGGCTCGAGTTCGTCGATGATCTCCATCGCCCGTACCTTGGGCGCACCGGACAGCGTTCCAGCCGGAAAGCCCGCCATCAGCGCGTCGAGTGCTTCAGTCTTTGGCGCCGCCTGGCCTTCGACATGCGACGAGATGTGCATGACGTGGCTGTAGCGTTCGATGACGAACTGCTCGACCACCTTGACCGTACCGGTGATGGCGACGCGGCCGACATCGTTGCGCGCGAGATCGAGCAGCATCAGGTGCTCGGCACGCTCTTTCGGATCGGCGAGCAGTTCCTGGGCGAGTTTTTTGTCCTCGGCGGCGTCCTTGCCGCGCCGCCGCGTGCCGGCGAGCGGCCGGATCGTCACCTTGCCGTCGCGGAAGCGCACCAGGATTTCCGGGCTCGAACCGACCACGGCGAAGTTTCCGAAGTCGAGGAAGAACAGGAATGGTGACGGGTTCAGACGCCGCAGCGCGCGATAGAGCGCGAACGGCGGCAGCTTGAACGGCACGCTCATGCGCATCGAAGGCACGACCTGGAAGATTTCGCCGGCGCGAATGTATTCCTTGGCCGCCGCCACCATGCGCATGCATTCCTCGCGCGTCATGTTGGCGCTTGGCGGCGGCAGCTCTTCGGTCGTGGCAACCGACTCACGCCGATGCGGCAGGCTGCGCTCGAATTCCGACAGCACGTCGGCGAGACGCTCGCGCGCCGCGTGATAAGCCTGCTCGGCGCTGACCGCGCGGTCGGGCCACACCGGCGTCACCACGGTGACGCGGTCGGCGATGGTGTCGAAGATGCAGATGATCGTCGGCCGCACCAACACCCCGTCGGGAATGCCAAGCGTGTCGGGATTGCTGTCGGGAATTTTCTCCACCAGCCCGACCGTGCCGTAACCGAGATAGCCGAACAGGCCGGCGGCCATTGGCGGCAGGTCCTTGGGTGTGTCGATACGGCATTCCTTGATCAGGGCACGCAGCGAGGCGAGGGCGCCCTGGTTCTGCGGCTCGAACCGGTCCGGCGTCGAGCGCGCATGGCGGTTGATCTCGGCGCGGTCGCCGAAGCAGCGCCACACCAGATCGGGCTTGAGGCCGATGAAGGAATAACGGCCGCGCGCCGCGCCGCCTTCGACACTCTCGAACAGGAAGCTCAGCGGCTTGCCGTCGGCGAGCTTGAGCATTGCCGACACTGGCGTCTCGAGGTCGCTGACCAGCGAGGTCCATACCAGCGCCGGCTTGCCGGCGGCGTGCGCGGCCGCGAATTCCTTGAACTCGGGCGACAGCTGCATGCCGCTACAGCGCGCGCTGCAGATTAGTCTGATTGATCTCGACCGGATAGTGCGCGCGCAACGCCTGCGAGAATTCGCCGAGGAACTCGCTCTGCATCTCCTGCGCCAACCGATGCGACAGCGCGTCGACGGTCGCCTTGTCGGTCGCCGGATCGGCTTTCTGGATGGCGGTGAGCTGTGCGATGGCATAACCGTCGCTGGCGGGCGCGAACGCCGCGCCATTGAGCTTCAAGCCGAAAAGCGGACCGACGAGCGCCTGGGGCGCCTTGCCGCCGCCGGTGCGCACCACGGGGCCGGTACTGCTGACCACGAGCTTGCGTTTGGCGGCGATCGCCTTGAGCGACTGACCGGCATTGACCTCGTCGGCGATTTGTTTGGCGAGCTTGGCGAGCGCTTCGCTGCGCTGCTGCGCCTGCCAGAGCGTCGCGACGCGGTCGCGCACCTGATCGAGCGGCGGTACGCCGGACGGCGCCACCGTATCGACATGCACCAGGAAATAGCCGTCGTCGCCGAGATCGTCGAGCGCGCTGCTCTGGCCGGGCGCGGTGGCGAAGGCGGCTTGCAGCACCTTCGCTTTCGGTTGCGGCAGGGTCACCGGCTTGCCGTCGGCGAGATCGCCCTGCGCGTCGGCGCCGGTGATGGTGGCAACCTTCATGCCGAACTGCTTCGCCACGACGGCGAAGTTGCCGCCGCCAGCCAACGCGTCGTCGATGTGGTTCGCGAGCTGTGCGATCTGGTCGCCGGCCATGTCGCGCGCCACTTCCTGGCGCAGCTTGTCCTTCACTTGGTCGAAGGTTTGCGTTTGTTCGGGCTTGATTGCGTTGACGCGCACGATGTGCCAGCCGAACGAGGTCTGCACCGGCGGCGTGACGGCGCCTTGTTTCGTCGAGAACGCGGCGTCGGCCAGCGGCTGTGGCAGGTCCTGGCGGCGCATCCAGCCGAGAT
>JBAVMB010000015.1:0-2911 GCA_049689615.1 Allostellaceae bacterium | reverse complement strand
GGAAAAGGAAGTCTGAGCAATTGTGACCGCTATTGCTTTTTCAAAAGGTACCAGCCTCCAATTTCAAAAGGGACCAGCGACGATGGAAAGGGGCCAGTACTCAATAAGGGCCGTTATCCGCAGCTGCTAACGCCCGCCATAGGCGATCCTGCCCTAGCCCAGCATCTGCACGCTGTTACGGCATTGATGACGGTCGCTCGCAACTGGGACGACTTCAAACGGATGCTGAATGTCGCTTTTCCGTAAGCCTCCGGCGAGTACCGCCTTCCGGGGACAGGTGACGCGTGAGATGCTTTGCCCATTAATGTGCAAATTAATGAGCGAACATGAGCACGGTGACGGTGCTGTCCGGTCCGGAGCGGCGGCGGCGGTGGACCTCGGCTGAGAAGGCACGGATTGTCGAAGAGAGCTTGGCACCTGAGGCGAGCGTAGCCGCGGTTGCGCGCCGGCACGATATTCACCCTAATCTGCTTCACCTTTGGCGGCGGCAGGCGCGCACAGAGAATCTGGCACTGGTACGCGCGGACGATGCAGCGGCCGGCGAAGTGCAATTTGCCGCGGTTGCGGTGACGCCGGAGGAGCGGGGTTCCGGAGTGCCGTCGAGCGTGATCGAGATTGAGTTTACGGACGGAACACGGCTTCGGATCACTGGTTCGGCGGAGCCGGCGACGGTGTCGGCGCTGATGAAGGCGCTGGCGAAGACCAGGCGGCGGCGATGATTCCAGTGCCGACTGGCATGCGAGTATGGCTGGCCACCGGCCACACCGATATGAGAAAGGGTTTTGCTGCCTTGGCCCTGCAGGTTCAGGAGGTGCTGCGGCACGATGCTTTGAGCGGACATCTGTTTTGCTTCCGTGGGCGCCGCGGCAATCTGTTGAAGGTGATCTGGCATGATGGCCAGGGTGCCTGCCTGTTCACCAAGCGATTGGAGCGGGGGCGCTTCTTGTGGCCGAGTCCGGCCGACGGCGTAGTGACGATCTCGTCGGCGCAGCTCGGTTATCTCTTGTCCGGCATTGATTGGCGTCATCCGCAAGAAACGTGGCGACCGACCTCCGTGGGATGATGTTTTAGCTTGCGATTGCTGACAAATATGATTCTGTCGTTACGTGACATCGCCATTTGAATCGCTGCCATCCGATCTTGCCGCTGCGCATGCGATGATCCTTGCCGAGCGCGCCGCCCGTCTCGAGGCGGAAGCCAAGCTCGCCAATGCCCGTGCGGAAGCCGCACTGATCGCCTACTACAAGCTGGAGATCGAGAAGCTGAAGCGGCAGCTTTACGGCACTCGCTCGGAGCGCAAGGCGCGGCTGTTGGAGCAGATGGAGCTTCAGCTCGAAGAGCTGGAGGCGACGGCGACCGAGGATGAGCTGGCGGCCGAGAAGGCGGCGGCGCGGACGCAGAGTGTACAATCGTTCCAGCGCAGGCGGCCTGCGCGTAAGCCATTCCCCGAGCATCTGCCGCGTGAGCGCATCGTGATCCCCGTCCCGGAGTGCTGCCCCTGCTGCGGTTCGACGAAGTTGTCGAAGCTGGGTGAAGACATCACCGAGACGCTGGAGGTGATCCCACGGCAGTGGAAGGTGATCCAGACAGTGCGGGAGAAGTTCTCGTGCCGGCACTGCGAGGCGATCACCCAACCGCCGGCGCCGTTCCATGTGACGCCGCGCGGCTTTGCCGGCCCGAATCTGCTGGCGATGATCCTGTTCGAGAAGTTCGGTCAGCACCAGCCGCTGAACCGGCAGAGCGAACGCTACCGGCGTGAAGGCATCGAGCTCGGCGTATCGACGCTGGCCGACCAGGTCGGCGCCTGTACGGCGGTGCTGCAGCCGCTTCATGCGCTGATCGAGCGCCACGTGCTCTCCGCCGAGCGGCTGCACGGCGATGACACCACGGTACCGATCTTGGCCAAGGGCAAGACGGTCAAAGGCCACATCTGGGTCTATGTCCGCGACGACCGGCCGTTTGGGGGGCGGGCATCGCCAGCAGCGCTCTATTACGCCTCCCGCGATCGTCGGCACGAGCATCCCGCGCGGCATCTGCAAAACTTCAGCGGCATCCTGCAAGCCGACGCCTATAGCGGATACAACGAGCTTTATGAGCCGTCGCGCGCGCCGGGACCGATCACGTCGGCACTGTGTTGGGCGCATGGTCGGAGGCAGTTCTTCGAGCTTGCCGATATTGCTGCGAACGCGCGGCGTCGCAAGGGCGCAGCGGCGATCTCACCGGTGGCGCTGGAAGCGGTCAAGCGCATTGACGCGCTGTTCAATATCGAGCGCGGCATTAATGGCCTTGCCGCCGACGAACGTCTGCGCGTCCGGCAAAGGGACAGTGCACATCTGGTGACTGGCTTGGAAGCGTGGCTGCGCGAGGAGCGATCGCGCCTGTCGCGCGCGGCATCCGTTGCACAGCCAATCGATTACATGCTCAAGCGCTGGAATGACTTTGCGCGCTTTCTCGACGACGGGCGTATCTGCCTGACCAACAATGCCGCCGAACGCGCGCTGAGGGGATTTGCATTGGGAAGGAAATCATGGCTGTTCGCCGGCTCCGAACGCGGCGCCGATCGCGCCGCATTCATGGCGACGCTGATTACGACGGCGAGGCTCAACGAAATCGATCCGCAAGCATGGCTCGCCGACGTGCTCGCCCGTATCAACGATCATGCCATCCACAGACTCGACGAACTCTTGCCCTGGAACTGGGCCGTCGCGATGGAGCGCCGTAGAGTAGCGGCATAAGACTTGCCGCCTTCGCCAGCCACCCTAACCCGCGGTCTTCCGCGGAGGGTTACCTCACACGCCGGGAGCGGCAACGTCAAAGGCAAGTGCCCAGGCATTTCCGAACGCACAACAGCGCGTTGATCGCGACCAGTCGAGTGCGCGGTCAATAAAATTTCGGTAACTCGGAGCCTCGC
>JBAVMB010000014.1:0-3630 GCA_049689615.1 Allostellaceae bacterium | reverse complement strand
GCGTTAGTCCGGCGAACAGAACGGCTGCGAGCGCAATCGCTACCGCCGCGGCACGAATCTTACGCATATTTTATCCCTCCCCGACCGTCGGCTTGCGCGACGCTTGCAGGACTTTTGCGGTCCATACGGGGATTGTCAACCCAATCCCGAACACGTTCGGGCTCTGGACAGGAGCGCAATGGAATGGGCAGGATCGCCGGCCGCGACAATGCCGGGATTGTGAGGCGATGCGCGAATTCGACCTAGGCCGCGCCGTACCGCGAACCGAAGATTTGCGGTTGCTGCGCGGCCGCGGACGTTACACTGACGATATCGCGCTACCGCGCGCGGCGCATCTCCATGTCCTGCGCTCGCCGCATGCGGCGGCGCGGATTCGTAACATCGACACGACGGCGGCGCAGAACGCGCCGGGCGTCGTCACCGTACTCACCGGACGCGATGCCGCCAACGATGGACTCGGAACGCTGCGGAGCCGCATCGTCCGCAAGCGGCCGGACGGCAGCCCCAACTATCAGCCCGCTTATCGCATCCTGGCGCTCGACTGCGTCCAACATGTCGGCGATCCGGTGGCGGCCGTCATCGCCGAGACTCTGGCGCAAGCCAAGGACGCGGCCGAGCTGATCGCGGTCGATTACGAGATCCTGCCGTCGGTAACGGACACCGCCAGCGCGCTGGCGCTGGACGCGCCCCAGGTTTGGGACGAAGCGCCGGGCAATATCTGCTTCGTCGAACATGTCGGCAATGAAGCGGCAGTGAAAGAGGCGTTCGCGCGCGCCAAGCACATCGTCCGCCAGCGCTTCGTCATCAGCCGCGTCGCCGCCTCGCCGATGGAAGGCCGCGCCGCGCTCGGCTATTACGACACGCGCGAAGAGCGCTACACGCTTTACGCCGGCTTGCAAGCGCCACACTTGATGCGCACTGACCTCGCCGACAACATCTTCAAGCTGTCGGCGAACCGCTTCCACCTGATCTCGCCCGATGTCGGCGGCGGTTTCGGCATGAAGGGCAGCGCCTTTCCCGAATATTCGCTGGTGCTCTGGGCGGCGAAGCGCGTCGGCCGGCCGGTGAAATGGTTCGCCGAGCGCAGCGAATCCTTTATCGGCGACCATCACGCGCGCGACAACGTCTCCGAAGTGGCTCTCGCGCTCGACGAGAACGGCAAGTTCCTGGCGCTCGACGTCGCGACGGTCGCCAATATCGGCGCCTATATCGCTTCGAACGGCCTGCACGTGCCGGTCGGCAATCTCGGGGGCCTCGCCGGCCCTTATACGACGCCGGCGATCCACGTGAAGGTCACCGGCGTGTTCTCGAACACCAACGCCACCTGCCCCTATCGTGGCGCCGGCCGGCCGGAGGCGTCGTTCTGCATCGAGCGGATCATCGACATCGCCGCCGCCGAGCTAAAGATCGACCGCGCCGAGCTGCGCCGCCGCAACCTGATTCCGCCAGCGACGATGCCGTTCAAGACCGGCCTAGTGTTCACCTACGATTGCGGTGAGTTCGAGTGCGTTATGGACAAAGCGCTGGCGCTCGGCGACTGGCCGGGCGTGGCGGCGCGCAAGGCAGCGGCGCAGCATCGCGGCAAGCTTTACGGCGCCGGCGTCGTCTCAGTGATCGAAGTCGCCGGCGGTCCCGCCGCCGCACCCTTCGAAGAAGCCATGGAAATACGCTTCGACGCCACCGGCAGCGCCATGTTGCTGCTCGGCTCGCACAATCACGGCCAGGGGCACGAAACCGCATTCCGCCAGCTCGCCAACCATTTCCTCGGCCTCGCGCCCGATCAGGTGACGGTGATCTACGGCGACACCGACAAGGTGTTCCACGGCCGCGGCACGTTCGGCTCGCGCTCGCTGTCGGTCGGCGGCGGGGCGTTGCAGCTCGCGGCCGAACGCGTCATCGAAAAGGGCAAGAAGATCGCCGGCCATCTGCTCGAAGCCGCGACCGCCGACATCGAATTCGCCGACGGCAAGTTCACCGTCGCCGGCACCGATAAATCCATCGACCTGACCGCAGTCGCGCGGGCGGCATACAATCCGCTGAAGATGCCACCCGGCATCGAGATCGGTCTCGATGCGAACGCCGTCTTCCGGCCGCCCGCCGGCACCTTTCCCAACGGCTGTCATCTGTGCGAAGTCGAAATCGATCCCGATACCGGCGTCGCATCGATCGCGCGTTATGCAGTGGTCGACGACGTCGGCCGCATCGTCAATCCGTTGCTGCTCGAAGGCCAGATCCACGGCGGGATCGCCCAGGGCGCTGGCCAGGCGCTGTGCGAGGCGATGGTCTACGACCGCGACAGCGGCCAGCCAGTGTCGGGCTCATTCATGGATTACTGCATGCCGCGCGCGGCCGATCTCTGTCCGATCGAAGTCGGCGAGCACAACGTACCAACGAAGAACAATCCGCTCGGCCTCAAAGGCGCCGGCGAAGCCGGTTGCGTCGGCGCGCTACCGGCTGTGATGAACGCGATCAACGACGCGCTCGCGCCTCTCGGCATACGCCATTTCGACATGCCGGCGACACCCGAGCGACTGTGGCACGCGATCCAAAACGCGAAAGATGGCCGCGCCTAGTGCTGCGGCGGCTTGGCGCCCGGTGACTTGGTGAGGTTCTTGGTCGGCCATTGGTCGCTGACCGCGGGCAGCGGACCTTTCTTGCCGGTGATGCGCTCAAGCGCGATGCAATAGACGGTCACCTGGTCAAGCCGCGGATAGAAGCTCTTGGGCCGCACCCATTTAGGATCGCCGTATTTCGTCATGAAGTGGTCGAAGAAACGCGCCTTCGCGACCGGGTCGCTTTCGATAGTGACGGTGCCGAAGGCGACGACGCTGGCGTAGCTCACCGTCGTGTCACACTCGAATTCGCCATAGGGATAGATCGTGCCCATCTCGGCGGCCTCGAACGAAACGCGCGGATTGCGTTCGATGTTGCTTTGGAAATGGCCGGCCGCGCTGGTGTGGATATAGATCTTGCCGGCCTCGTAAACGAACAAGTTAGGGATCACGTAGGGCTGGCCGGCCTCGTCGACCGAGCCGATATGACCGAGCGCGACGCGGCCAAGAAACGCTTCGGCCTCGGCGCGACTCATCTCCTTGTCCTTGCGGCGGACGACGCCCTGGCTCATGGGCGGCCCCTCATGTCCCGGTGTGCTCGCGATACCAGCGATAGGCGTCGACGAGACCTTCTTTCAGCCGGATGCGCGGCCGCCAGCCCATTGTTTCGAGCTTGCCGGTATCGAGCAGCTTGCGCGGCGCGCCGTCGGGCTTCGACGCGTCGAAGCGGAAGGCGCCCTTGTAGCCGATGACGTCGGCAATCGTCTGGGCGAGCTCGGCAATGGTCAAATCCTCGCCCCAGCCAACGTTGACGTGGCTTTCGTCGGAATAGCGCTCGATCAGGAACACCAGCGCGTCGGCGATATCGTCGACAGGGAGGAATTCGCGCCGCGTCTTGCCGCTGCCCCAGATGTCCACATGAGGCGCGCCTGCGCGCTTGGCGCGGTCGATTTTCATCATCAGCGCCGGGATGACGTGGCTGCCTTCGAGATCGTAACGGTCGCCCGGGCCATAGAGGTTCGTCGGCTGGGCGGAAATGAAATCGCAGTTCCACTGGCGGCGATAGGCCGCACATAGC
>JBAVMB010000013.1:0-7637 GCA_049689615.1 Allostellaceae bacterium | reverse complement strand
GCCCGACAGGCCGCACACCACTTTGTCTTTGCCGACCTGTTGACGTACACGGGCGATCGCTTGGGCCTTGAACGCGGCCATCGACCAGTCGCCGCGGCAGCCGGCGACATGATGGGTGAAGTTCTTGAGCAGTGCCGCGCCGTGTGGCGTGTGCACGACCTCGGGATGGAACTGCACGCCATAGAAGCGGCGGGCGTCGTCGGCGATGGCCGCGAAGGGTGCGCCGTCGCTGATGCCAACAGCCTTGAATCCGGGCGGCAGCACATCGACGCGGTCGCCGTGGCTCATCCACACCTGCTCGCGTTGGCCCTTCTTCCACAAGCCTTCGAACAGCTTGCAGTCGGCAACGACCTCGAGGAAGGCGCGGCCGAATTCGCGATGGTCGGACGGCGAAACGCGGCCGCCAAGCTGCGCGCACATGGTCTGCTCGCCGTAGCAGATGCCAAGGACCGGCACGCCGAGTTCGAACACTTTCTGCGGCGCGCGCGGCGACGCCTGTTCATGCACCGACGCCGGACCGCCGGACAGGATCACCGCCTTGGGCGCAAATGCAGCGATCTTGTCATCCGCCGTATTGAACGGATGGATTTCGCAGTAGAAGCCGCTTTCGCGCAGCCGCCGGGCGATCAACTGGGTAACCTGGCTGCCGAAATCCAGGATCAGGACTTTTTCGGCGTTGGGCGCGGTCATGGCGCGGGCATCATCCTTGAGGCGGCGTGTCAGGCGCAATCGCCTTGCGTTCGAGAATCGCGACGAAGAATCCGTCGGTGCCGTGCCGCGCCGGCGTCAGGCGCAGCATCGCGCCTTTCTCCGGCGGTTTTCCACCGATGACGTCGCGCCAGACCTTCCAGGCCGGCAGCAGAGCGAAATCGGCATGCGCCGCCAGGAATTTCTCGATCTGCTGCTCGTCTTCCTCGCGCAGCAGCGAGCAGGTGGCATAGACCAGCCGGCCGCCCGGCTTCACCAGTCGCGCCGCCGAATCGAGAATGTCAGCCTGGAGCGCGGTCAGCTCCGTCAGGTCTTTGGGTTTCAGTCGCCATTTGGCGTCCGGATTGCGCCGCCATGTGCCGGTGCCGGTGCACGGCGCGTCGACGAAGACGCGGTCGAACCTCGCCTTGTGCCGCTTGACCCATTTGTCGCGCGCACCCGACAGCGGGAGGCGCTGGACGATGCTGGCGCCGGCGCGGCGCAGCCGCTCGGTAGCGCGTTCGAGCCGCCGCGCCGAGATGTCGCTCGCGATCAAGTGCCCGCGATTGTTCATGCTGGCGGCGAGCGCCAGCGTCTTGCCGCCGGCGCCGGCGCAGAAATCGATGACGCGCATGCCGGGCCGCGCATCGGCGAGCAGCGCCGCGACCTGCGAGCCTTCGTCCTGGACCTCGACCAAGCCGTCGCGGAAAGCGGGAAGGGTTCCGAGCGGCACCCGCTCCTTGAGACGCAAACCGAGCGGCGACAGCGCCGTCATCTCGGCTTCGACGCCAGCGCTCTGCAAGGCGATGCGCGCCTTGCCGCGGTCGCCTTTGAGCGTGTTGGCGCGCAGATCGAGCGTCGCTTCACCATTGAGCGCTTCGGTCTCGCGCGCGAGATCCTTGCCGAGCGACGCCGCGAGATGCGGTTCGAGCCATTCGGGAAAATTGCCGCGGACGTGCGGCGGCATGTCTTTGTGTTCGAGATCGCGGCCAGCGAGCGACGACACCATCGCATTCTCGGTGTCGGACAGCGCCGCCGGGCGGAAACGGTCGCCGTCGCAGGCGTCGCGGATTTCGCTCGCCTTCCAGGTCTCGATCAGCGCCAAGGCCGCCAACATGCGCCGGCGGGCATCCACCGGCATGTTGCGGCCCGTTTGGCCAATCCACCAGTCAAGCTGCGCGCGGTGGCGCAGGACGGCGTAAATATGTTGCGAGATCGCCGCCCGATCGGACGAGCCGGCGAAGCGATGACGCCGGAACCACTCCGCCACCAGATCGTCGGCGGGCGCCGTTCCCTTGTCGATGTCCGCGAGTAGTCCGATCGCCGCCTCGACCTGCGCGCCGGGCGTCACAGTTCCTGCCGGTAGTTCGGCGACTCGCGGGTGATGGCGATGTCGTGCACGTGACTTTCGCGCAGGCCGGCGCCGGTGATGCGCACGAATTTGCAGTTGCGCTGCATCTCGGCGATGGTGCGGTTGCCGGTATAACCCATCGCCGCTTTCAGGCCGCCGACCAGCTGATGGACGACATTGGCGACCGGGCCTTTGTGCGGCACGCGGCCTTCGACGCCTTCCGGCACGAGCTTGAGCTCGTTCTGAACTTCCTGCTGGAAGTAGCGGTCGGCCGATCCGCGCGCCATCGCGCCGACCGAGCCCATGCCGCGATAGCTTTTGTACGAACGGCCTTGATAGAGGAACACTTCGCCGGGGCTTTCGTCGGTGCCCGCGAAGAGCGAGCCGAGCATCACGCAATCGGCGCCGGCGGCGATGGCCTTGGCCAGGTCGCCCGAGAACTTGACGCCGCCGTCGGCGACCACCGGCACGCCCTTCTTGCGGCAGGCTTCGACGACGTCGACGATGGCGGTGAGTTGCGGCATGCCGACGCCGGCGACGATGCGCGTCGTGCAGATCGAGCCCGGACCAATGCCGACCTTCACTGCGTCCGCACCGGCGTCGATCAGCGCCTCGGCGCCTTCGGGCGTGGCGATGTTGCCGGCGACGATCTGGGTGTAGTTACTGAGCTTGCGGATGCGGTTGACGGTGTCGAGCACGCGCGACGAATGGCCGTGCGCGGTGTCGACGACCAGGACGTCGAGGCCGGCGTCGAACAGCGCCTCGGCGCGCTTGACGCCGTCCGGACCGGTGCCGGTGGCGGCGCCGACGCGCAGGCGACCGGCTTCGTCCTTGGTCGCGTTGGGGAAGCGCTGCGATTTCTCGATGTCCTTCACCGTGACCAGGCCGACGCAGCGGAAATCCTTGTCGACCACCAGCACCTTCTCGATCCGGTGCTGGTGCAGCAGCTTCTTGGCTTCGTCGCGCGTCACGTTCTCGCGCACGGTGACTAGGTTGTTCTTGGTCATCAGCTCGGCGATCGGCTGATTGGGATTCGAGGCGAAGCGCACGTCGCGGTTGGTGATGATGCCGACCAGCTTCTGCGTCTTGCGCTCGACCACCGGAATGCCGGAGATCTTGTTGTCGGCCATCAGCTTGAGCGCGTCGGCCAAAGTCGCGTCGGGATGGATGGTGACCGGGTTCACCACCATGCCGGCCTCGAATTTCTTCACCTTGCGGACTTCGTCCGCCTGTTCGCTGATGCCGAGATTGCGATGGATGATGCCGAGGCCGCCGACTTGCGCCATGGCGATGGCGAGCGCGCTTTCGGTCACTGTGTCCATTGCCGCCGACACCAGCGGAATGCCGAGCGCGATCTCGCGCGTCAGGCGCGTGTGCGTGTCGGTTTCGTTGGGCAGGACGGTGGAGGCCGCAGGCACAAGCAGGACGTCGTCGAAAGTCAGCGCCTGCCGGATATCCATACAATGCCTCCCGTACGCCCGGGCTCGGGCGAGGTTGGCGCCGCATAATACACGGAAGCGTTTGTAAGGGAAGCGCGCCAAACGCCGCTCGGCGCATGCCTCGGATGCCGGAAAGTCTAGGCGGCGTGCCCGCGAAAGCCTTGCGCCACGAGATAGACCTCGGCCGATTCGCTGCGCGAGGCCGGCGGCTTGGCGTGGCGGATTTGCGCGAAGTCGCGTTTCAGTCGTTGCAGCAACTCGCCTTCGGCGCCGCCCTGATAAACCTTGCAGACGAAGGCGCCGCCGGGTGCCAGCACTTCGGTCGCAAAATCGTAAGCGGCTTCGGCCAGCGCGACGATCTTCACGTGATCGGTCCGGCTGTGCCCAGTCGCCGGCGCCGCCATGTCCGACAGCACGATGTCGGCCGGACCGTCGAGCGCCGCCTTTATCCGCGCTGGCGTTTCCGCCGCCGTAAAGTCGGCGTGGATAAGAGTCGCGCCGGCGATCGGCGGCATGTCGAGAACGTCGATGCCAAGCACGAAGCCCTTGCCACGGTCGCTGCCGGCGCGTTGTACGGCAATCTGTGTCCAGCCGCCGGGCGCCGCACCCAGATCGACGACGCGCATTCCCGGCTTCAACAGGTGGAAGCGGTCGTCGAGCTCGGCCAGCTTGAACGCGGCGCGCGAGCGATAACCCAGCCGCTTGGCTTCGCGCACATAAGGGTCGTTGAGCTGGCGTTGCAGCCACTGAGTCGACGATGCCTTGCGGGGGCCGGCCGTCTTGACGCGCACGGCGGCGCCGCGCGGCGACCCGCCGCCCTTGGCGCCGGCGCCAACTCGGCTACCGGATGGCCACGATCCTTTACGCGCCATCAGGCCACGCGCGGCTCGCTGGCGCCGACGAGGCTCATCAGGATGCCTTCGCGGATGCCGCGATCGGCGACCGCCAGGCGCCCGATGGGCCAGAGCAAGCAGATTGCCTCGAGAATCGCGCAACCCGCGAGCACGAGATCGGCACGATCCTGGCCGATGCAGGGATGCGCGGCACGGTCGGCATAGGCCATGGCGACGAGCTGTCGCGTCACGCGCGCGATCGCGGCGAAATCGAGCGCCGTGCCGTCGACGCGCGCCCGGATGTAGCGCGGCAGATTGAGATTGAGCGCACTCAGGATAGTGACCGTGCCCGAGCTGCCGAGCATCTGGACCTCGCCGGCGCGGATGTGCCGGCCGATATCGAATCGTTCCGCAAAGGCTGCCAGATTGCCGCGCATCTCTTCGACGATGGCGCGATAGGTCGCCGCCGACAGTTCGCGGCCGCCGTAGCGATCGGCGAATGTGACGACGCCTTGGGGAATCGAGATCGAGCCGTCGATAACCGGCGCCACCGCCGGGTCGGACGGCACCATGACCCACGCCAGCTCGGTCGATCCGCCGCCGATATCGAAGACCAGGGCGCGCGCCTTGCGCCGGTCGAGCAGCGGCGCGCAGCCGCTCACCACCAGCCGCACTTCCTCGTCGCTGGAGATGATCTCCATGGCGATGCCGGTCGCCGCGCGGACGCGTGCGAGAAATTCGGCGCAATTCTCAGCCCGGCGGCAAGCTTCGGTGGCCACATAGCGCGCCGCCCCGACACGCCGTCCGGCAACCCGGTCGGCGCAGATCCTGAGCGCCTCGATCGTGCGCGCCATGGCCGCTTCGGAAAGACGGCTGGTCGCCGCCAGGCCTTCGCCCAGCCGCACGATCCGCGAAAATGCCTCGACGACGCGAAAGCCGCCGCTGCCGGCGGCACGCGCCATCAGCAAGCGGCAATTATTGGTGCCGAGGTCGAGTGCGGCGTAGGTCGTTGTGCCGTGGTCGACGCTCGAAGCTTGCTGGAAAGGCGAAAGGTGCATCGACACGCGGCGGCTTGTGAAACCGAGTTTTGCGGATGCTACCGCATCGACGCGTCGAAGCGAAGCGGCCTCCATCCGGCCCCGCCGCCGCGCGATTGTTCGGCGGTGCGACATAGGGCATGTGACTCTCAGCGATTAATTCCGACGGCGCCGGCGTCTATATCCGTCTCGTGAGGCAGCCAATCCCGGAGGCCCTCAGGTTCGAAGGAGAAATCTCATGCGTACCTTGACGATTTTGCGGGCGTTGACGCTCGCTGCCGTGCTCTCTGCGCCGCTGGCCCAGGTTGCATTGGCCAACCAGCAGCAACAGGCCCTGGTCAACCAGAACGCTGCACCGGCGTCCAATACCGCCACCGGCATCTATGACGGTCCGGCATTTTCGTCGTCCGCCGGTAACTAGTGCCGAATATTGCGGTTTGAGCTCGCCGCCGCCGGAGGCGGCGGCTCAACTCGCAGAGTTCTGGCCGTTCTTGAGATTGTCGCGCAGAAATTTGATCAGCGCTTGCAGCGGGACCGGAACGTGACGCCGGCTCGGATAATAGAGAAAGAACCCGTCCGGTTCGGTTGGCTGCCAGGATTCCAGCAGCGGCACTAACCGCCCGTCGACAATCGCATCCTTGACGTAATCCCAGCTCCCGCAGAGGAGGCCGACGCCGTCGATTGCGGCGCGCACGGCCATGTCGGGGGCGTTGACCATGAGCGAGCCTTCCGGCGTGACTTCGAAGCTCTTGCCGTTTTCAAAGAAACGCCATGGCAGGATCGCGCCGCCCGGCAGGCGGAAAAGGATGGCCTTGTGCCGCCCAAGATCGTTCGGAGTCTGCGGCGCTTCGTGTTGTGCAAGATAATCCGGCGCAGCGACCACGACGCGCCGGATCGGATCGGATATCCGGACCGCGATCATGTCGCGGTCGATAATGTTGCTCAAGCGAATGCCGGCGTCGAAGCGGTCGGCGACGATGTCGACCAGCGCGGTGTCGACCGAAACGTCGAGCCGAATGTCGGGGTAGGCGGCGAAGAAGCGCTGCAACACCGGCGCCAGCACGAAGCTCGCTGCGGGCGGCGGCACGGTCAGACGAATGAGGCCGGCCGGCTTGTCGCGAAAGGCGCGCACGGTATCGATCGCCGCGTCGAAATCGGCCAGCAAGGGCCGCAAGCGCTCGAGCAGGCGTTCACCGGCCTCGGTCGGCGCCACGCTGCGCGTCGTGCGATTGAGCAGGCGCACGCCGAGCCGCTCCTCGAGTCCGCGAATGGTCTGGCTGAGCGTTGACGGCGATATGCCGAGCGCGACAGCCGCCTTGGCAAATGAGCGCCTCTCGGCAATAGCAGCGAACGCACTCATCTCCTCGAACCCGGGGTTCCGCATTGTTCCGATTCTCCAAACGACCCATGCGAATTGTAGTCATTCAAGCGCGGCAGCCCCCGTGCCATTTTTGCATTGCACCAAATTCACCGGCGCGGGCCTAACCGTCCGCACAACAAGGAAAAATCCAATGGACCGCGTACTTTTTGTGACCTCGAGCGCCTTCGGCACGGAATCGAAATCGCGCCGGTTCGCCACGGAATTGGTCGACGGCATGCGCCGCAGGCGTCCGAGCGCGGTCATCGTTGAGCGTCATCTCGATCCGGCGACCGTGCCGCATCTGACCGGCGAAGTCGTGGCGGCTCTCATGATACCGGCGGCCGAGCGCACGACCGCGCAAAGCCGCGCCGCCGCGTACGCCGACCAGCTGATCGAAGAGGTCGAGGCGGCGGACACCATCGTCATCGCTTCGCCGATGTACAACCACACCGTCTCGTCGACGCTCAAAGCGTGGTTCGACCAAATTGCGCGCGCCGGACGCACGTTCCGTTATACCGAAGCTGGACCGGTCGGCCTGTTGCGCGACAAGCGCGTGTTGGTCGTCACGGCACGCGGCGGGATTTACACCGGCGCCGCCGCGGCACGCGACTTCCAGGAGCCCTATCTACGATTCATGTTTCGGTTCCTGGGCATCGACGACGTCACCTTCGTCCATGTCGAGGGCTTGCAAATCGGTCCCGAAGTGGCGGAGCGTGGCGTCGCCCGGGCGCGGCAGGCGATCGCGCGCCTGCTCACCGGTGCGCTTGCGGCATAGCCCGCGGCCTGCGACCGCGGCCTGGGGGCTTGATCCGCTTTAGCCGTTTGTTAGGCGATACGGCCTATCCCCAAGGGCGCGCGGGCTGTGCTAGAAATCGCGCGATACCCTGCTGGGGGATCGTCTAACGGTAGGACAGCGGACTCTGACTCCGC
>JBAVMB010000012.1:0-4121 GCA_049689615.1 Allostellaceae bacterium | reverse complement strand
GCCGAATTCCTGCGGTTGATCTTTCCCGGTCGGGAAGACCGGGTCTTCGCCTACGCCGATCTGGTCGCCGAGGCCGGACGTTGGGCGCGCGTTTATGCGCGCAAGGGCCTCAAGTCGGGCGATCGCGTCATCGTCACCCTGCCGCATTCGCTCGCGCTCTACGCCGCCTACATCGGCGCGCTTTTCGGCGGCCAGGTGCCGGCTATGTTCGCCTTTCCCTCGGCGAAGCTATCCGAGGAGGTTTACTTCGCCACGGCGGGCCGGCTCATCGCCGGTTCGCGGGCTAAATTGCTGGTTGCCGAACGAACCCTCGGCGACGCGCTACACACGCGCGCGGCGGATGCGATTAAAGGCGTTCATCTGGTGACGCCCGAGGACGCGGATGCCGAGCGGCCTGGTTTCGTCGAACCGCCCGTCGTCAAGGCCGATGATACGGCCTTTCTGCAATATTCGTCGGGCACCACCGGCATCAAGAAAGGCGTCGTCCTGTCGCACCGCGCGCTGCTCTGGCAGGTCGCAGCCTATGGTGACGCGATCGGCGCCGGCCCAACCGACCGTGTCGTCACCTGGCTGCCGCTCTATCACGACATGGGTCTCATTGCCGCATTCTTCCTGCCGCTGCTGCACAAAATTCCGATAGTGGCAATGTCGCCGCACGATTGGGTGGTGCGACCGGCACTCTGGCTCCAGGCGGTGACGCAGCATCGCGGCACGCTCGCCTGGATGCCAAACTTCGCCTTCAGCTTCCTGGCGCGCTCGGTGCCGGAGGCCGAACTCACCGGCCTCGACCTCTCCTCGCTGCGCGGCCTGGTCAACTGTTCCGAGCCGGTCATGGCGGCAAGCCATACGGCATTCCTGGCGCGCTTTGCGTCGCGCGGTTTCCGGTCCGAGGCGTTGGCGGCGAGCTACGCGATGGCCGAGAATACTTTTGCCGTTACCAGCGCTGGCTTCGGCCAGCCGCCTCTGGTCGAGCACATCGACAGTAGCGCCTTCGAGCAGGACGGCCGGTGTGTCGTGGCTGCAGGCGGGCGTGCTATGGTCAGCTCCGGCCGCGTACTGCCTGAGACTGATCTCGCGATCGAAGACGAAGCCGGCCGGGCGCTCGGCGAGCGCCGCGTCGGCGAAATCGTTGTCGCCTCACCCTGCTTGATGGCGGCCTATGACGGCGACGCGGAGGCAACTGCGTCGGCGTTGCAAGCCGGTCGCTTCCGCACCGGTGATCTGGGTTATATCGCCGGCGGCGAGCTGTTCGTCACTGGGCGTAAGAAGGATTTAATCATCGTTGGTGGCCGTAACCTTTATCCTCAGGACATCGAAGAGGTGGTGTCGCGTGTCGCCGGCATCATTCCAGGACGCTGCGTCGCCTTCGGTGTTCCCGACGAGGCCGCCGGCACCGAGCGATTGGTGGTTCTGGCGGAGAGCGAAGCGCCGGCGGTGCGCCACGCTGCGATCAAGAGCGCGATCTATGCCGCGGTCGCCGGCCAGACCGAGGCCGTGCCCGGCGACATCTGCATCCTGCCGCCGCGCTCACTGCTCAAATCCTCATCGGGCAAGCTGGCGCGCAGCGCCAACCGCGACCGCTATCGCGAGGAATTGAGCGTGGCCGTGGCGCCCGTCGTCGCACCGGCCGCAACCGAGGGCGGGCCATTGGCGGCGGTTCGCCGGGTCGTCCGCGGCCGCCTGCGCCTTATCCCTGGTCTCGATCTCGATGCCGTGACCGACACGACGCCGCTCCTGAGTTCGGGGCTGATTGATTCCTTTGCGCTCGCCGAGCTAGTTGTCGCGCTCGAGGCCGAAACCGATCGCGCCTTGCCGCCGGGCTTGATGCAGGAGATCGAGAACATCGACACGATTGCGGCGATCGCCGGCAGTCTTGCCAGCGGCGGGATGAACGCGGCGGCGAACCCGGCGCAGTTTCCCGCTGCGATTCCGATGGCGCACGACGCACCGCAACCGCTGCGTCGCGCCGGCGGATGGTGGACGCTCTATTACCGGCTGCTGTTCCGGGCGAAGGGCATCGCCTGCGACCGCGGCCTCAAAGTGTTCGGTCGCCTGATCCTCCAAATCGATGGCAAGCCTGCACATATCCGGATCGGCGCCAACGTCACGCTGATGCCCGGCGTTCATTTGAAGAACCGGGAGAACGGCCGGATCGTTTTGCACGACGGCGTGAAGCTCGACAGCATGGTGCGGCTGGTCGCCGCCAACGATGCGACGATCGAGATCGGCGAGAATGTTACGCTGGGCATGGGCAGCGTGATCAACGCCGGCGCCGACGTGCGCATCGGCCGCGACACCATGGCCTCGGCCTATTGCATGTTCAACGCCTCCGATCATCGCATGGCGCGCGGCACGCCGATCCGTCGGCAGCCTTTCGAGCACGCGCCGATCCTGGTCGGCGAAGACGTTTTTGTCGGGGCGCATGCTTATATCGGTAAGGGCAGCCGCATTGGCACAGGCGCCGCGGTCTCGGCCGGCGCCGCCGTCACCGGCGAAGTGCCGGCGGGCGCCGTGGTCCAGGGCCGCCCGGCGCGCGTCATCAAGTACCGGAGCTGACGGTGACGGCGGCATCACAGGCGTTCCCGCGGGTCGATACCAAGCTGCGCTATTGCACGCGCTGTTTGTTGCCGAGCACCAAGCCCTATATCGCCTTCGACGCGGAGGGCGTGTGCAACGCCTGCCGCGCGCATGAACGCAAGAATGCGGCCGAGGCCGGAATCGACTGGGCGGGGCGGGTGCGCGAATTCGATGTCCTTGTCGCCAAGGCCAAGGCCAAACGCGCGCCATTCTTCGACGCTTTGGTACCGGTGAGCGGCGGCAAGGACAGCATCAGCCAGGTGCATCGCCTGCTCGACCGGGACCTGCGCATCCTCGCGGTCAACGTCGATTACGGCATCAAAACCGAGATCGGCCGGCGCAATCTCGCCTGTATCCCGGCGATGGGTGCCAATCTCTTCATCTATACGCCGGAGCAGCCACTTCACCGCGAACTGGTGCGCATAGGCTTCGAGGATTTCGGCGACCCCGACTTGATGAGTCACTGCCTGCTGCATGCCTTTCCGCTGCGCGTCGCCTTGCAGTTCCAGGTGCCGCTGGTGCTGCTCGGCGAGAATTCGGCCTTCGAATATGGCGGCGACCGCGCCATCGCCGCCGGCAACCGGATGACCCGCGCCTGGTTCGACAAGTTCGCGGCCAACGCCGGCCGCGGCCCGGCCTTCGTCGCCAAGGCCTATGGCATCCCCTATGACCGGCTGGTCAATTATGATTTCCCCGACGCGCTCGACGGATCAGGCACCGACGCGGTCTTTTGCAGCTACTACTTCCACTGGGATTCGGAAGAGAATTTGCGCATCGCGCGGACGCATGGATTCCGCTCCCTCGAGGGGCCGGCCGAAGGCACCTACCGCGACTATGTCGGGATCGATGAGAAGATCAATCGCGTCCACCAGTACTTCAAGGTCCTGAAGTTCGGTTATGGCCGCGCCACCGATCACGCGTGCGAGGACATCCGCAATGACCGGCTGACGCGCGAGCAGGGCAAGGACCTGGTGCGCCGCCACGATCTTCAGCCGCTCGGCGAGGATTACATTGCCGATTTCTGCGCCTTCGCCGGCATCGGCCGCGACCGCTTTCTGGCAGTGATCGAGGCCAATCGCAATCCGGAAATCTGGCAGCGGGACAACGCCGGCAACTGGTTCATTCCGGGGCATTTGGTCGGTTGAGCCGAGTCCCAGTTCCATGACCACGCTTTACGTCATCACCCATCCGGCGTCACCGCTGCTCGACGCCATGCCAAAGGGCGCGCTCTGCCTGCCGGGTAGCGTTCCGGCGGCCATCGTCTTACGTGAGCGAGGCGTGACGCCGATCCGGCTCTCCGACTTCCTGGCACCCCGGGACTTTCACCGCATCTGGGAGACTGTGATCCCCGCCGTTTGGCGCGCCGTTGAGGCTGACGCCGCCGTGCCGGCCAAGGGCGAGCCGCGGCTCATGCCGATCTTCGGTTATTCCCTGGCAGTTGCCGTCGGCCAGTTAATGGCGCTCGGCGAGTTGCTCGATCGCGCGCACGCGCGGCATCGGCTGACGCGGATAGAGGCCGATTCCACTTTCGCCAGCCCCGAGGA
>JBAVMB010000011.1:0-5973 GCA_049689615.1 Allostellaceae bacterium | reverse complement strand
TGGATGGACCTTTCCCGGTGGTGGCTCTTGACGGCTTTTGCCGGTCAATCAGCAACCCGCGTGCCAGAGAAAAATCGCCAAGGTTCCAAAGGGTTTGCCGCCGCGGCGGCGGCACGGCCGGCGCGCATTGTCAGAACCTCCGACAGCGTCCGGCGGCGGCCGGCGTGCAACCGGCCATTTACCTTCCGAATGCTATAGAGGCCGGTCGGAGTGATGGCGCCGGTGGGCACGCCGTGCCGGCGATGCGGCGGATGACCGAACGATGAAGAAGGCCCTCGTCCTCTCGAGCGTCTCGCGGACCGTGCTGGCGGTGATCCGCTCGCTCGGCCGCGGCGGCGTCGAGGTGCACACCGCCTGGACGCGGCCAAATTGCATCTCGTCACGCTCGCGTTATGTCCGCGCGACGCATGATCTGCCGCCTTACAGCGATACCGACCTGAGCTGGAAAACGGCGCTGGCCGAGCTGATGCGCCGTGAGCGCTTCGACCTCGTCATTCCCTGCACCGACATCGACACGCTGGCGTTGCACCGGCACCGTGTCGACCTGGAGCGGTTCGGCCAAATCTACGCGCCGAACGACGAGGCCGTGGCCGTGCTATTCGACAAGCATCGCACCAACGAACTCGCGCGTTCTGCCGGCGTTCGCCTGCCGCGCGAGATCGTGATTACCGATCTCGACGGCGCGCGCAAGGCGTGGCGGCAACTCGGCGCGCCGCTTGTGCTCAAGCCGAGCCGCACCTTCGACCATCCGACGCAAGGCCTCGCCGTGCGCAAGGCGCATAGCGAAGCTGAGATGCTGCGCCTCGTGCCGAAATTCCTCGCGCATGGACCGGTCGCGGCGCAGCAGAATTTCATCGGCTACGGCGCCGGCGTCGAATTGCTGCTCGATCGCGGCGAAAAGCTGCTTGCCTTCCAGCACGTGCGCGTGCACGAGCCGCTCGAAGGCGGCCAGAGCACCTATCGCAAGAGCGTTCCGCTGTCGCCTGAACTCCTCGATGCCGCACTGCGCATCCTGCGGCCGCTGCGCTATGGCGGCGTGGCGATGGTCGAGTTCAAGGTCAATCCTGTGACTGGCGATTGGATCTTCGTCGAGGTCAATTCACGGTTCTGGGGTTCGCTGCCGTTGAGCGTCGCCGCCGGCGCAGATTTTCCGCTGGCGCTGTTCGAATCCCTCACCGCCGGACGCCGCGATTTCCCGCAGCGATACCAGACCGGACTCTATTGCCGCAATCTGCCGCTTGATCTCGAATGGCAGATCGCCAACCTGCACGCTGACCGCACCGACCCAACACTCGCCACCAAGAAACTGCCCGCCGTCGTGGGCGAAACCGTCGCCAATATCCTGACGCTGCGCGAGCGCTGGGACAGTTTGACGCTCGACGACCCAATACCGGGTTTCGCCGAGATCGGCGACCTCATGCAGCGCGCCTTCGCCAAGCTGACGAAGCCACGCCGCGCGCTGGACGCAGAGACCGCATGAGCGCCATCGCTGAACCCGCAATTTCGCTTGCACCGCCGGCCGTGCGCGAAACGGAAGACGGCAAAGTCCGCCGCATCGAAAAGGCCGGGGCGCTGATCGTCGTCGTCGAGCGTGACCTGGCCGGCCTCGAACGTCATCGCGCGGCGTGGGAGGAGCTGTCGGCCGCCGCGCTCGAACCCAATGTCTTCTACGAGCCCTGGATGCTGTTGCCGGCGCTGCGCCATCTGCGCGGTGGCGCCGACCTGCTGTTTCTGTTCGTCTACGCGCAAGCAGCGGACACAAACGAGAAGCCGGTGTTGTGCGGGTTCTTCCCGCTCGAGCGGCAGAACCACTACAAGAACCTGCCGGTCAGCGCGCTGCGCCTGTGGAAGCACATGCACTGCTTCCTGTGCAGCCCGCTGGTCCGCGCCGAGACCACGCAAGCCTGCTTCCAGGCCATGTTCGATTGGGCAGCCGGCGATCCGCGCGGCTCGATCCTGCTGGAGTTCGGCGGCATTTCGGGCGACGGTCCATTGTGGAAGGCCTTCGTCGAATTCCTCGAAGAGCATCGCCATCCGACGCTGACGCTCGAATGCAGCACACGGGCGCTGCTACGGCCGCATGCCGACGCCAAGCGTTATCTCGACGCGGCGCTCTCGATCAAGAAACGCCGGACGCTGCGCCAGCAGGAAAGTGCGCTCGGCCGCCAGGGGACGCTCGAATACGTCATGCTTCCGGGCGATGGCGACATCGCCGCCTGGACCGAAGATTTCCTCCGCCTTGAAGCAAGCGGCTGGAAGGGCCGCGAGCGCACCGCGCTGTTGTGCAATCCGTCGCAGAAGCAATTCTTCGTCGACACGCTGCACGAGGCGTTCCGGCGCGGCCGGCTGATGATGCTGGCGCTGTCTTTGAACGGCAAGCCAATCGCCCAGCTGTGCAATTTTCTCTGCCGCAACGGCTCGTTCGCGTTCAAGGTCGCGTTCGACGAAGCCCATGCGCGGTTCTCCCCCGGCGTGCTGCTCGAGCTCGAAAATATCGCCGAAGTGCATCGGCACAGCTGGATCCGCTGGATGGATTCGTGCTCGGCGCCGGGACCGGCGTTGACCAAGCAGATCTGGCTCGACCGCCGCGTCATCCAGACCATCCTGGCGACGTCCGGCCGTTCGCCGGGACCGTTCCTGATCGCAGTGTTGCCGTTCATGCAGTGGACGTTCCACAAGCTCGAGGCGCTGTTCCGGCGGCGAGCGCAGTGAAGCCATTCGGAATGCCGTAATGCCGCGCAGCAATCTCCTAGCCGACGACAGGGCGGCAGCCAAGCCGTTGCCTCCGCCGCTCGCCGGCGAGCCGCTGGCGGCCGAACGCACCTTCTATGCCGACCATCCGTGGTCGCTCAATCCGCTGTGCACCGTCGCGGACATCGCCGACCATCTTCGCCGCGAGCTTTCACATCTCAACGCACCGGCCGAACCATGGCAACGCGACGAGATCGCGACCAATATCTTCCTGCTTGCTGGCGCGCTGCTGACCGCCGCCGAGGACGCGCTGCATGGTCCGGTCCTGCGCCTGCCGCATCGGCTCGGGCGACTGCCGGGTGCGCGGCTGGGTTTCCGTGCGCTGAACAAGACGATGGTGCTTAGCCGTGGCACCGAAATGCAATCGCTGCGGCGCTGGCGCGACGGTTGGCGGACTGCGCTTGCCAGTTTCCTGCGATCCGTCGCGGCGCTGCAACCAACTGAAGCCGCCGATCCGGCCGATGCTGCAGCCGAACTCGCAGCCATTTTGGCGCAGACCTTGCCGGGCGCGCTGCTGGCCGAGCCAGTGCGCATTCCATCGGCGTTCCGCAAGCAGGATCTGACCCAGTTCGACGTGCTGGCGTTGGCAGATCGTTTCGCCGCCGCGCATCCGGATCGGTCGCAACCGGTCGTCGTGGTCGGTTTGCGGACCGCAGGGGTCTATTTTGCATCGCTGATGCGTGCCCGTCTCGAGGCGCACGGCTTCGCGCGCACCGCGATCGTGACCATCCGCCCCAACAAGGGCACCACTAGCGAGGAAGCGAAACAACTGCGCGACCTCGCGCAAGCCGGCTATCACGCCGCGCTGATCGACGATCCGCCGTTCAGCGGCGACACCATCGGCATGGCTGTGCAGGCGCTGCGCGGCGCCGGTTTCGGCGCCGACGCGCGCACCATCCTGTTCCCGGTTCATCCGCTGCGGCGCGATTGGCGGAAGCACAAGGAAGCCGCGACGTTCGCTACCGAGACGATCATCACCCTCGCACCCGAGGAATGGCATAAGGCGCAGTTGCTAGCGTCCGGCGCGCTGATCGAAATCCGGCTTGCCGACTATTTCCAAGCCCGCGGCTACCGCAGAGTCAGCATCATCGACGACCCGGCCGCTGCCGCCTTCAACGCCGAACTCGATTGCCGCTCGGGCGATTGCCGGCGTTACCGGCTTAAGCGCGTCTATGCGGTTCGCCTGGAAACTGATTCTGGCGCCAGCGAGCTGCGTTACGTCTTCGCCAAAAGCGTCGGCTGGGGCTGGCTCGGTTACGCTGCCTTTATCGCCGCGGAGCGCCTTGCCGGCCGTGTGCCGCCGCTGCTCGGCTTGCGAGATGGCCTCCTTTTCACCGAATGGCTGCCGCGGACAGCGATGACGACCGGCCGAACGGACGTTTCGCGCGAAAGCTGGGTTGCGACGGCGGCAAGCTACGTCGCGGCGCGCGCCACCCAACTTGCCATCGTGGCACCGAATGCAACGAACGCGCAGCACGAAGGCCTGACGCTGCTTGCGGAAACGCTTTCCAACGCCTATGGCCCGGGCGTCGCCGGCTTGATGGTCGAGCCGCTGCGCCGGCGCATTGCGGCGCGTCTGACACCGCGGGCGGCGCTGATCGACGGACGCATGGCAGCGGACGAATGGATCGCCGGACCGGTGGGCCTGCTCAAAACCGACTTCGAGCACCACGGCATCGGCAAGAACGAGCTCAATCTGTGCGATCCGGTTTACGATCTGGCCGACGCCGTCCTGCAATTCGGCCTGACCCGCACGGATGAGGGCGACCTGCTCGCGCGCTACGCAGCCACAACCGGCGACACGCCTCAGGACGAGCGGCTGTTCCTGTGCAAGTTGATGGCCGGCCTGTGGACGCAGCAGGCGGCGCTCGACGGCATCGTCAAGCAAACCCACCTCGCCCACCACGCCGATGAGTTCAACGCGCAATACGTCAAGGCATGGAATTTCTTGACGCGCGAAAGCGCGCGCAAGTGCGGCGCGCTCGTTGCACCGCCTGGACCGCGCGATTGGCACGCGCCCCTCGCCGTGCTCGACCTCGACGGCGTCATCGATCGCCGCGTCTTCGGCTTTCCGACGACAAGCGCGGCCGGCGTTTCGGCACTTGCCACGCTGCACGCACGCGGTTTCGCCATCGCGGTCGACACGGCGCGGCCGGCACACCAGGTCCGCGACTATTGCGACGCCTATGGCTTCGTCGGTGGCGTCGCCGAGTGCGGCGGCTATATCTGGGATGCGACGACCCAGCAAGGCCGTCACCTGATCGACGACGTCGCGTATGAACAACTCGCGTCATTACGCACGGCCCTCAAGACAATTCCAGGCGTCTTCGTCGACGACGGCTACGAATGCTCGATTCGCACTTACACCTACGCGCGCAAAGGCACCGTGCCGCTGCCTGAGCTGGTCGTGCGCAACCTCATTGCCGAGCGCAATCTCGATCGCCTGGCCGTGCACCAGACGACCATCGACACGACGATTTTGGCCAAGAACATAGACAAAGGTACCGGCCTCGCTGCGCTGCTGGCGTGGATCGGCCGCGGGCGGGACGAAACATTCGCCGTCGGCGATTCCGAAACCGACTTGCCGATGTTCGGCATCGCCAAGCACGGCTTCGCGCCGGCGCATATCGATTGCGCGCGGCTGGCGCGCGCCGTCGGCTGTAGCATTGCGCGAGCGCCGTTCCAGCGCGGCCTGCTCGAGATCGTCAAACGCATCACCGGATCGGGCGCCGTCGCCATTCGCGTTGCGGCGGATGATCTCTTCTGGAAATTGCTTCACGCCGCTGATGGTTTACGCTTGGTAAATCTTTGCCAAGCGTTAACCAAACCGGCGGCGTATCGCGCGCTGCTCGATTGAATCGCGCGCGCTTCGCGCCGTTTGCGCGCGTAGCCATCCGGTCCAAACCGGATGTCCCAACGGACAAATACCGACGCGCTGTTGGCAGCGTGCACCCGACACCGGCATAACGACAGTCGCGTGACGACAATCGGGTTTGATCGAACGTCGTTGCCGAGGCGCCGCGGTGCGTTTTGGATGTCGCGTCGCTCAATCAAGACGAGGTGTCGCCATGAGCGAGATGCTGACCTTGATCACCTGCGTGGCCCTCGCGGTCCTGCTTTTCGGTCTGTTCGCCGGACCGAAATTCTGGATTGGCGTTGCCTGGCTCGGCGGCTGCACCGTCGTCGTTGGCCTCGGCACGCTCGCGTACCAAGGCCTCGCAC
>JBAVMB010000010.1:0-3953 GCA_049689615.1 Allostellaceae bacterium | reverse complement strand
ATCGCATGTTTGGCGGCGGGCGCCATCTCGCCGAAGGTTTCCTTGCCGCCTTCGGGAACGAAGACCGGATCGTAACCGAAGCCGTGTGTACCGCGCGGCGGAAAGACCAGCGTGCCGCGGACCTCGCCGCGGAAAAGCTCGACATGGCCATCGGGCCACGCAAGCGCCAGCACCGCGACGAACGTGGCGCGACGGTCGGCCTTTCCGGCAAGCTCGCGTTCGACACGTGCCATCGCGGCGGCGAAGTCCTTCTTCGGCCCCGCCCAACGCGCCGAATGGATGCCGGGCGCGCCGTCGAGCGCCGCAACCGCGAGACCGGAATCGTCGGCCAGCGCCGGCAGACCGCTGGCGCGCGCGGCGGTCAGTGCCTTCAGCTCTGCATTGGCTTCGAATGTCGCGCCGGTCTCTTCGGGTTCGGCCAGACCGAGCGCCGCGGCGCCGACGGTCTCGACGCCGTAAGGCCGCAGCAATTCAGCGATCTCGACCAGTTTGCCCGGATTATGCGTCGCGATCGCCAGGCGTCCCCCGGTGATGCGCCGCGCCTCAGCCAACGCCGATCGCCTCGCGCTGCAGCTTGGCGAGCTGCGCGATGCCCTGCCGCGCCATTGCCAGCATCTCGGTGAAGCGCGCCTCCGCGAAGTGGCCCTTCTCGGCCGTCGCCTGGATCTCGACGATGCCGCCGGTGCCGGTGATGACGAAATTGGCGTCGGCTTCGGCGGTCGAATCCTCGGCGTAATCGAGATCGAGCACCGGTTCGCCGGCGGCGATGCCGCAGCTGATCGCTGCGACCGAATCGCCGAGCGGAAACGCGGTCAGCGCCGCCTGCGCCATCGGGCTCTTGAGCGCGAGATAGAGCGCGACGTAGCTGCCGGTGATCGCAGCAGTGCGGGTGCCGCCATCGGCCTGGAGTACGTCGCAATCGATGCGGATCTGGCGCTCGCCGAGCGCGTTAAGATCGGCGATGGCGCGCAACGAGCGGCCGATCAGGCGCTGGATTTCGTGCGTGCGGCCGGTCTGGCGGCCGCGCGCCGCTTCGCGTTCGGTGCGGGTGTGGGTCGAGCGCGGCAGCATGCCGTATTCGGCGGTGATCCAGCCGCGGCCGGTGTTGCGCAGGAACGGCGGCACTTTCTCCTCGACCGTGGCGCAGCACAGGACGCGCGTATCGCCGAACGACGCCAGGCACGAGCCTTCGGCGTATTTAGCGACATTCGGTTCGAGGCGCACCGGGCGCAACTCGGTCGGGGCGCGGCCGGAGGGGCGCGGCATGCTGGGGTCCCTTTCGCGGAGTAACGGGACGCAAGCTAATGCGCGGCGCCGCGCAGGACAAGCGCTTGGGTTGACCCAAGTGCCAGACCTCCCTAGATAATGCGCGCCGTGCCCGACACCGGAAACAGCAAGCCCGCCTCGGTCAAGCTGGCCGCCGCGGACAGTTTCGCCATCGGCGAGCTCAACGAGCGCTCGCGCGAAGTCTTCCGCATGATCGTCGAGGCCTATGTCGAAACTGGCGAGCCGGTGGGCTCTCGCACCTTGGCGCGGCGCGGCGCGCTCGATCTGTCGCCGGCGACGATCCGCAACGTCATGGCTGATCTCGAAGAGCAAGGTTTGCTGTTCGCGCCGCACACGTCGGCCGGCCGGCTGCCGACCGAAACCGGATTGCGCTTGTTCGTCAACGGACTCCTCGAGCTCGGCGGTGTCTCCGAAGAGGAACGCCGCAACATCGAGGCGCAATGTGCCGCCGCTGGCAAGAGCCTGCCGCAGGCGCTCGAGCAGGCGACCGCGATGCTCGCCGGCTTGTCACGCTGTGCCGGCCTGGTCATCGCACCCAAGACCGAGCGTGCACTGAAGCACGTCGAATTCGTGCCGCTGGCGCCCGGCCGCGCGCTCGTCGTGCTGGTGACCGAGGATGGCCTGGTCGAGAACCGCATCATCGACACGCCGTCGGGGACGCTGCCCGCGTCGATGACGGCAGCGAGCAACTATCTCAATGCGCGACTGGTGGGCCGGACGATCGATGAATCGCGCGCCGCGATTCTCGCCGAAATCGCCCAGCGCAAGGACGAGATCGACGAGCTCACCGCCAAGCTGATCGCGGCGGGGCTGGCGTCGTGGTCGGGCAGCCCGGCCGAGAGCGCGCTGATCGTCAAGGGCCAATCCAAGCTGCTCGAGGACGTGACCGCGCTCGCCGATCTTGAACGGCTGCGCGCTTTGTTCGAGATGCTCGAGACCAAGGAGGCGATGGTGCGCCTGCTCGATGCGACGCGCGTCGGCGAAGGCGTGCAGATCTATATCGGCGCGGCAACACCGCTGTTCGGCGTGACCGGCTGTTCGATGATCGTCGCGCCTTACAGCAACTCGCGCGAGCAGGTTGTTGGGGCGATCGGCGTCATCGGGCCGACACGACTCAATTACGCGCGCATCATTCCAATGGTCGATTACACCGCCAAGGTGATCGGCCGACTCATGGGTTGAAGGACATGAACGGCGAAGACGCATTCGACAAATCAGCCGAAACGCAGCCCGAGGCTGCACCCGAATCGGCGCCACCGGCCGACGCGACAGTCGCGCGACTTGAAGCCGAATTGGCGGAGAGCAAGGATCGGCTGCTGCGCGCGCTCGCCGAGACCGAAAACCAACGCCAGCGCCATCAACGCGACCGTCAGGACGCCCAGCGCTACGCCGCGTTCGAGTTCGCGCGCGAGTTGTTGAACGTGGCCGATAATCTGCGCCGCGCCATCGACGCGGTGCCGGCCGCCGATTCGACGGCGCGCGGCGTCATCGAAGGCGTCGCCGCCACCGAGCGCGAATTGCTGGCGATCTTCGAGCGCCACGGCGTCAAGCGCGTCGAGCCCAAGCTGGGCGAGCGTTTCGACCATAATGTGCACGAAGCAATGTTCGAGGTGCCGGGCGCGCCGCAGCCGCCGGGCACCATTGCTCAGGTGCTGCAGCCCGGCTACGTCATGCACGACCGCCTGTTGCGGCCGGCGCTGGTCGGCATTGCCAAGGCTGGAGCCGGTGCGCCGGCACCCGAACGCGATACCTGAAATAAGCCGGAGGATCGGCGCCTAGCGCGTCGTCGAGTCCGGCAACGCGGCAGTTTGCGTCGCAGCTCGCGGCGCGTGCAGCGCGGCGACCAGCTTCGGATCGAGCTTCGCCGCCTTGGCGAAATCGGCTGCGGCAGCCTGGCGATTGCCGAGCTGCTCGAGCGCGAAAGCGCGGCCGAGATAGGCCGAGGCGTATTTCGGTGCCAACACGATGGCGCGATCGAAATCAGCCAGCGCGGCGGCATAATCACCGAGCAGGCCATAAGTCACGCCGCGATTGCGATAGGGAAACGGGTCGCTCGGCGCAAGAAGGATGGCGTTATCGTAATCGGCCTTGGCCTCGTCGAAGCGGTTCAAGGCGCGCAACGCATTGCCGCGATTATTATAGGCGATGGCGACGTTGTTGAGGCTTTCGCTGTCGTCGTTGATCACCTGCGAACAGCCCTCGATGGCGACCGCCGGCGGAACGCCGCCGATGCCATTGCACAATTGCTCCCAATCGTGCAGCTGCGCATTCGCCGAGCCGGGGACGAACAGCAGTGCCGTGGCGGCGATTGCCGCCGGCATAGCAACACGCGCCAGCGCGCGCCGGCGATTGATCAAGATAACGGCCGGAATAACAAAGAAGAGAAGTGCGAGACCGCTTGGCTCGGGTACGGGCGTCGGCGCACTGCCGGAACTGTTGCCAGGATCGCTCGGACCGCCGCCGGCGCTGGTGCCGGGATCGCCCGGATCGCCGCCGCTGGTTCCGCCGTCAGTGCCCGGATCGTTGTTGCCGGGATTGCTGAAACTATTGTCGACCAGCATGGTGCCGCCGTTGCCACTGCCAACAGCGCTCGATGGGTTGCTGCCGGAAAAGCCAAAGGGATTCGGAATGAACATCGACTCGCCGTCGAACGGCGCCGGTCCGTC
>JBAVMB010000009.1:0-3065 GCA_049689615.1 Allostellaceae bacterium | reverse complement strand
TCGCACTCCTGCGCGTCGGCTATTGGACCGGCGGCAATTTCCGGCAGGTCCTGGCTATGATCGGACTCGACAGAGTGTCGCTCAGCCAGAGCGAAATCGACACCATCATGCAATGGATCGCGTCGCTGCCCTTCGCCGCGGGAATCATCCTGACCGGATTTCTCGTCATCTGGATCGGCATGATGGGACAAGTCGCCACGCTCGATCGACAGGTTCGCGGCGCCCACGGCCGCTAGGCCGACGCTACCACCCGCGCCCGCAACTCAGCGGCAGACCAGCACCGGAATCTTGGAGTGCGTCAGCACCTTCAATGTGTGGCTGCCGAGAACCAGCGCCGCTACCCCGCCCCTGCCATGCGAGCCCATGACGATAAGATCGCATTTCTTCGCCTGCGCGGTTTCAATGATCGACGAGTAGGGCGGCCCATGCTCGACGTGAACCGTTTCGCAGGCAACGCCGGCTGACTTGGCCGCCTCGGCAAGCGCGGCCAGTATGGACTTCGCCTCCCGTTGCGCGGCCTGGACATAATTGGGCTGTTGATCGGCGGGCATATGAGCGTCCTGCCAGTAGAACGGCTCTGTGACCGTGACCACGGTCACCTTGCTACCGAGGCTCTTCGCGAGCGCGATGCCGTGCCGTGCCGCGTCGGCCGCAAGCTTCGAGCCATCGGTCGCAATCAAAATATTCCGATACATCTCCCCCTCCCAAAGCGTCCTTCCGCGCAGTCACCATGGCCTCAAGCCCATAGAGATTGCAACAGGTCAGCGACTGGCGGCGCGAGCAGCTTTCCTGAACAACGGGAAGGTTGGCGCCACATCGGCGATGTCTTCATCTGGAACAGAGGGCGCCGAACGAATTTCGAGCGCGCCCAAGCGCGACCTGAGAGATGGTAGCGGGGGCCGGACTCGAACCGGCGACCTTAGGATTATGATTCCTCTGCTCTAACCAGCTGAGCTACCCCGCCGCCGGGCCGGATATAGCGGCTTCCGCCGGCTGCTTCAACCGCTCGCTCGCCTTGAGCTTGACGCTGGCGGATTTAAGCTGGCCGCACGCGGCCAGGATGTCGCGGCCGCGCGGTGTGCGCACCGGTGAGGCATAGCCGGCAGCGTTGACGATGTCGCCGAATTGCTCGATGGCGTCGTCGGTCGAACATTCGAATGGCGCGCCCGGCCATGGATTGAAGGGGATCAAATTGATCTTGGCGGGAATGCCGGCGATCAGCTTGACCAGCGCACGCGCGTCGGCCGGGCTGTCGTTGACGCCCTTGAGCATGACGTATTCGAACGTGATCCGGCGGGCGTTGCTCGCGCTCGGATAGGCGCGGCAGGCGGCGATCAATTCAGCAATCGGATATTTCTTGTTGAGCGGCACCAGCACGTCGCGCAGCTCGTCGGTCACGGCGTGCAGCGAGATCGCAAGATTGACCGCGAGCTCCGATCCGACGCGTTCGATCATTGGCACGACGCCGGCAGTCGATAGTGTGATCTTGCGCTTCGACACTGACAGGCCTTCGTGGTCCATGGCGATCTTCATCGCCTTCGCAATATTGTCGTAGTTGTAGAGCGGCTCGCCCATCCCCATCAGCACGATGTTGGTAAGCTGACGGTCGTCCTTGGGCGACGGCCATTCTCCGAGCGCGTCGCGCGCCACCATGATCTGGCCGACGATCTCCGCGGCGCCGAGATTGCGCACCAGGCGCTGCGTGCCGGTGTGGCAGAACTTGCAGGTGAGCGTGCAGCCGACCTGCGACGAGACGCACAACGTGCCGCGATCCTCTTCCGGGATGTGCACGCATTCGGCCTCTTGCCCGTCAGCAAAGGCGAGGAGCCATTTGCGCGTGCCGTCGCTCGATACCTGGGCGCGGCTCTCGACTGGCCGCGCGACGGTGTAGCGCTCGGCCAGCTGCGCGCGGAACGATTTGGCGAGCGTCGTCATCGCCGCAAAGTCGCGCGCGCCGCGATGGTAGATCCAATGCCACAGCTGACGGGCGCGGAACGGCTCGGCGCCGAGCGTCGCCATTTCGGCGACCAGCTCCTCGCGCGACAGCCCGATCAGGGTTTTCGGGGCGGACATGGCGGGAAAGATATAGGCGCGCGGCGGCGGCCGCGCCAGCGTTACCGCTTGACCTTGCAGGCGGTGTCGATCGCCTTGAGCGCCTGGCCGAAACCCGCCAAATCGTAGGTATCGGCGGTGGCCGTGCCGTGCGCGGAGGCAGCCTTGACGACCGCCGACTTGCCGCGGGCCAGGGCCTCGGTCACCGCCTTGTCGGTGGCCGCGCTGGCGGTCCAGGCGGCGTCGTTGTCGACGAACAACGCGTATTTCTTGCCGTCGATGACGAGCTCGGCCTTGGCGTCCTTCTTTGCCGCATAGCCGAGATTGAAGGTGACCACGTTGTACGCCTTTTCGCCGACGCGGTGCGAGACCATGGCTTCGACGCGCGAGCGCGGCACCGAAGCCGGCTCCGACGAGGCCGGCTTGCCAACCAGATAGCAGGTCGGTCCGCCCTTCTCGGGCACGGTATAGGCGCTCCAGATTTTTCCGGACTCGAGGGTTTTGATTTCCTGCGCCATCGCGCTCGTCGCGAAAAGGACGAGCGGCAGCGCGAGAACGGCGATCCATCGTTGCATCGGCCCAACATAGCGAAGCGAAAAGCGACGGACAAGCAATCGCTCTTGCATCGACTCGCGCGGACCGACAAATTCGCGCGGGAGAATCATTAAATGCGTGCAATCCTCTGCCGCGAATACGGCGCCATCGACAAGCTCGCCGTCGCCGATATGCCCGAGCCACCGCTCGGTGCGGGCCAAGTGCTCATCGACGTGCACGCCGCCGGAATCAATTTCGGCGAAATGCTGATGGTGCTAGGCCAATACCAGACAAAGCCGCCGCTGCCATTCACGCCCGGCTTCGAAGCGGCTGGTGTCGTGCGCGCAGTCGGCGACGGCGTGACGACGGCGAAACCGGGCCACCATGTCATGGCGGCGCTGCCATGGGGTGGGTATGCCGAAGTTGCGGTCGCCGCCGCGAACGCCGTGTTCCCGATTCCGCCATCGATGGATTTCGCC
>JBAVMB010000008.1:0-5427 GCA_049689615.1 Allostellaceae bacterium | reverse complement strand
GCGCACTGCGCTCGACGTGTGCCTGCAACGCATGACCAAGCAGACGACGGTGGCAGCATGAACTTCGGCGCGACAAACAAGATGAAGGGCATCGTGCTCGCCGGTGGCAATGGCACACGGCTCTATCCAATGACCGTGGCAATGAGCAAGCAGCTCATCCCGGTCTATGACAAGCCGATGATCTATTACCCGATTTCGGCGCTGATGCTGGCTGGCATCCGCGAAATCCTGATCATCACCACGCCGCGCGACGCGGCAGCGTTTCGCGCTCTGCTCGGCGATGGCAGCCAGTGGGGAATTTCACTCGACTATGCGGTGCAACCAGCGCCGGAAGGATTGCCTCAGGCTTTCCTCATCGCCGAGCCGTGGCTTGCGGGCGCCCGCGCGGCGCTGGTGTTGGGCGACAACATGTTCTACGGCCACGGCCTGACTGAGCTGCTCCGCCGCGCCGCGTTGCTGCCGGCAGGAGAGACAATCCTCTGCTACGAGGTCTCCGATCCGGAGCGCTATGGAGTCGCCAGCCTGGCGCCGAACGGCCATGTCACCGACGTGGTCGAGAAGCCGATGGACCCGCGGTCGCCGTGGGCGGTGACCGGCTTGTATTTCGTCGACGAACGCGCCTGCGACATCGTGCGCTCTCTCAAGAAGTCGAAGCGCGGCGAATACGAGATCGTCGATCTGCATCGCGCTTACATGCGGATGGGCGCCCTGCGCGCCGAACGTCTCGGCCGAGGCTTCGCCTGGTTCGACATGGGCACGCCGGAAGCGCTGCTCGAGGCCGCGCAGTTCGTACAAGCGATCGAACGGAGGCAGGGGCAAAAGGTCGCGTGCCTTGAGGAGATCGCTTATCGCCTGGGCCTGATCGACGCTCGCGCGGTGGCGCATCTGACCAAGGGCCTCAACGCCAGCTACGGCCGCTACTTGGCCAAGCTCATCGGCGGCGTAAATCAGATCCGCCATTCGGCATGATCGGCAGCACGCGTCGGGCAATGCTGCGCCGCCGCGTTACCGTCAACAATACGCGGCGATTGCGCAAAACTTTCTCGAATTTTGATGCAACGCCGCGTCCTGCCGCGACAACTCGGCGCCGCCTGCAACAGAATTCGCGGCGTGCCGTCTATAGGGGTGTAGGCGGCAATTCGCGTGGCCCATCCGTTACGCGCGGGGCGCAGCCAGGAGTCAACCCCAACCCGGAGGCTCGCTCTCGCCAGGGGCGCGCCGAGGAGGAGAAGATGCTGTCAGGCGCGATCAACACCAACGTCGATGCATTGTATGCATTGAATTCGTTGAACACGACGACCAACAAGACCAACACGCTCGAGCAGGAACTTTCGTCCGGTCTGGCCATCAACAGCCCGGCCGACAATCCCGCCGGTTACATCGCGGCGCAGGGTTTCACCACCCAGCTCGGCGGCGTCACCCAGGCGATCTCCAACGTCAACCAGGCGGTCTCGCTCGTGCAGACCGCCGACGGCGCGGTGCAACAGCAGATCAACATCCTGCAACAGCTCCGCACCATCGCTGATCAGGCGGCCAACGGCGGCCAGACCACCTCGCAGCTCGCTTCGCTGCAACAGGTCGTGTCGCAGTTGCAGACCCAGGTGACGACGATTTCGCAGCAGGCTCAGTTCAACAACCAGAACCTGCTCGACGGCACCTTCCAGGGCGTGCAGTTCCAGGTCGGCCCGAACGACGGTCAGACGATCCAGATCTCGATCGGCAACACCGCCGCCAACCAGCTCGGCGTCTATCAGACGTCGCCGAACACCGCGGCCGGTATCTTCAAGGTCAACGGCGTGGGCACCGGCGGCGTCAGCGACAACACCGGTTCGTCCTACATCATCACGTCGGGCGCGGCGGGCGGCTTCACCGCCGGCTCGATCGGCGTGTCCGGTTCGGCCGGCGGCTCAAGCGTCGCCGTGACCCAGGCGGAAGCGGCCAGCGATATCGCCACTTCGGTCAATAGCGTTCAGGCCAAGACCAACGTCAGCGCGGTGGCCGATACCAGCGTCGCCTTCACCGTGACTTCGGGTTCGTTTTCGTTCACCCTTGGTGATCAGAACTCCTCTGCCAACAACACGGTCAATATCTCGGCGACCGTGACTGGCACGGTGAACGCCAGTAGCCTCGCGGGCCTGGTGAGTGCCATCAACCAGCAGAGCGGCACGACCGGCATCACCGCGACCGTCAATAGCAGCAACCAGCTGGTGCTGACGCAGGCGCAAGGCGACAACATCACCCTCACCGGTTACACGGGGACGGGTACCCTGAAGGCCGGTGGCACCACGTCGGTCACCCTGGGCGGCGCCGTGACTTCGGCGACCGTGCAGGGCGTGGTGACGATGGAGTCGGCCGACAGCTTCGCCTTGAGCGCGGCGGCGTCCGACATCGGCCTACAGGCCAGCTCGACCTTGTCGAAACTGTCGGCGGCGAACGTGGGCACGACCGCCGGCGCGGATGCGGCCCTGAACGTGGTGGACTTCGCGATCCAGCAGTTGGAAAACGTCGGCGGTCAGCTCGGCGCCATCCAGCAGCGGTTGCAAGCGAGCGTGTCCAACCTGCAAACCACGCAGGTGAACATGACCTCGGCGCTGTCCACCATCCAGGACGCGAACATACCCGCGGTCACGACCCAGCTGACGCAGGAGCAGATCCTGCAACAGGCCGGTGTCGACGCGCTCGCCAAGTCCGGCGAGTTGCAGCAGAGTTTCCTCCGGTTGCTGCAACAGTAGGCTAGGACTCGGGAGTCGAGGGAGCCATCCCGGTTGTCCGTTACCGGGATGGTTTCCTCGCATCCGAGTGATGTGAGAGTCCGGAGGCGGTGAGGCGATTGCTGAGGAGGCAGCAATGACGACGCTCAGCGGCGTACTAAGTTCGAGCCAGATCACCAGTCTGATCCAGCAAGCTAGCGCTGCGTTTCAAGAGCCGGCGACACTGATTCAGGACCAGGAGAAGCCGGTCGAAGCGCAAATCTCCGCGCTCGGCCAGGTGCAGAGCTCGCTGTCGAGCCTGCAATCGGCAATGGCCCAGCTCGCCAACCTGTCGTCGACGCCGCCGCTCACGGTTACGGCCACGCCCAACGGCACGATCACCGGCACGGCAAGTTCCACCGCGATAGCGGGAACCTATTCGTTGTCGAGTATCGTTCTCGCGCACCAGGAAAACTTGATTTCGAGCCAGTTCACCAGCGAGAGCAGCTCGCTCGGCAGCGGCACGATTTCGATCAAGATTGGCGCCGGCTCGCCGGTCGTGGTCAATGTGCCGACCGGCCAGGATACGCTCGCCGGCGTCGCGGCCGCGATCAACGCCGCCAACGCCGGCGTTTCCGCCGCCGTCGTCTTCGATGGCACCGGCTATGAACTGACGCTGACGGGCAACAAGACAGGATCGGCGAACGGTTTTACCGTGACCGGCACTGGCAGTCTCACCAGCCTGAGTTATCATGGCAGCGGCAGCCCGATGACAGAGACTCAGGCGGCGTCCAATGCGAGCTTCACGCTCAACGGCATCGCCGTGTCGAGCGGCTCCAACACCGTCACCGGCACGGTGCCCGGCGTTACGCTGACGCTGCAGGCCAGCGGTTCGGCGACCGTCACCGTAGCCGCCAATACATCGACCCTGTCGAACGCGGCGCAAGCCGTCGTCGGCGCGCTCAATACCGCGGTCACCACGATCGGGAAATACGATACCTACAATGCCGCCACCGGCGCCGGCCCGCTGCTCGGCGACGTCAACATCGAAACGCTGCAGCAGAATCTGTTGCAGGCGGTTTCCGGTCCCGGCGGCGCGGGCCTGCCGTCGGGCACACCCTACAATTCGCTCAGCTCGATCGGCTTCGCGGTTACCTCGAGCGGCACCGTTACGCTCGACAGCAGTACTTTCTCGAGCGCCTTGAGCACGAATTACGGCGCGGTGGCCGCGCTCCTCGGCAGTATCGGCACGGCAACCAGCGCCGATGTCGCCGTCGCCGGCGTCGGCGCCGCCAAAGCTGGTACTTATGCCGTCAACATCACATCGAACACGGGCGGCACGGTCGTTGGCACGGTCAATGGCCAGGCGGCAAGCGGCACTGCTGGCCTGCTGGTGGTCAATGGCGCTGGCTCCGCCAGTGGCCTGTCGCTCAATATCACCGCCGGCGTCACCGGCGCGCTCGGAAATGTCAACGTCAGCTCGGGCCTCTACAGCCAGATCAGCGCGCTCCTTAACGGCGCGCTCGCGCCTTCGACCGGTTCGGTGACGCAGGAAATCAGCAACCTCAATTCGACGTTGACGTCGATGAATCAGCAGATCACCTCGCTGCAGCAGCAGGCTCAGCAGCAAACGGTGCTTCTGACCCAGCAATTCAGCGCGGCGGAGCAGACGTTGCAGCAGCTCACGACTGTCAGCAGCTTCCTGACTCAGTTTTTCAACTCCGGTTCCTCAACCACGAGCTAAGCCATGACCGCGAACCAACTCTCAGCCTATCGCAGCGTCGACTGCGCCGGCGTCTCGGCCGAGCGCCTGATGATGGTGGCGCTCGACGCCGTACAGTTCTTCCTGATACGGGCGGAGACCGCCATGGACGACGAGAACCGTGCCGAGAAGGCGCGCGTGCTCGCGCGGGCCGGCCGCGTCATGGAATTCATGCTCGGCCTCACCGGCGTGCAGCCGGGGGAGCTGAGCGTCCGGCTCGGCAAGCTCTATCGCTTCGTCATCGACGGCATCGTCAAGGGCAATGCCAACGACGACAAGGAGGCGATCATTTCGGCGCGCACGGTAATCGAAGATATCGGCAAATTCTGGCGGTTGCGGTTTCCGCACGCCGACCTGTCCGTGCAATGACCATGCAATGGCTTTACGGGTCAGGGGCAGCCGGGAACGTTCCAGCAAGGAGTGGACGATGACGACCAATCCCATCAGTGGCGTTACCAATCCGATTGTTGCAGACGCGACGGCGCCGGGCACCTCGGCCGCCAGCGGCACTAAACCTGACACGGTGCCATCCGGCACCGCCGTGACGGCCGCCGACAGCGGCGAAGTTTCGCACGCGCAAACGCTTCTCAACGCAATCAGCACAATGGCGCAGAACATCCCCTCCGTGGACCAACAGCGTGTCGAGCAGATACGCACGGCGATCGAGCAGGGTAAACTGTCGGTTAATGCCCAAAACATCGCCCAGCGCCTGATGGAAATCGAGGCGCAGCTCGGCCCACCATCGTCCTCGGGCTGAGGCCAGCCGCGGTGGAACCCGTGCATAACGGGGAAAATCGCGAAATTGTTATTGCAAAAAATAGGAAAATCGCTAACTTATCGATCATCGTTCCGGCTCATACCAACACGATCTGACGGCGAAACGAGACAAAAATGACCGAGCATCGCGAGCATCGAGTGACCGAACTGGCCGGCCGCATGGCGCTGGCGGCGACCGCTGGGCGCAATGTCGTACGC
>JBAVMB010000007.1:0-6292 GCA_049689615.1 Allostellaceae bacterium | reverse complement strand
GTGCTGGGTGCGCTGGCAGCGGGCGGCGGCATGTTGCCGCTGCGCGACCTGGCACAGGCAACCGGCATGCCGCGCGCCAAGGTTCATCGCTATCTCGCCGCGCTGCGCGCCGCCGATCTCGTCGCCCAGGACGCCGACGGCGGCCACTATCGCATCGGACCGGCGGCGATCACGATCGGCCTCGCCGGCCTGCGCATTCTCGATCCAGCCCGCGAGGCCGCAGCGGCGCTACCGAAGCTCCGCCAGAGCATCAACGAGACGGTGACGGCGGCGATCTGGGGCGATGCCGGGCCGACCATCATCGCCATCGAGGAAAGCGATCACCTCGTGACGATGAACGTGCGCGTCGGATCTGTGCTGCCGGTATCGATGACGGCGATCGGCCGCGTCTTTGCCGCTTATCTGCCGCCGAACGTTACGCGGCCGTTCATTGTCGCCGAGCGCAAGGCGAGAACGGGCGCGCCGAACGAGCGCGAGCTGGCGCGCCTCGTCGCTGAGATCCGGCGCGACGGCACGTCGTTTCGGCATGGCGCACTCATCCCCGGCGTCGACGCTGTGGCGGCGCCGGTGTTCGACCACAAGCGGCGGTTGGCCGCCGTGCTATGCGCAGTGAGCCGATCGGCAAACGCGGCACGGCAGGAATTCTTGGTGAAAGAAATCTCCGCGGCGGCGCGCAGCCTGTCGCGGCGGTTGGGATTCAGCGGCGCGGCGGACTAAACCTCTTCCCACTTCGCGGCGCTGGCGCCGGCGAGCGCGCGGACGCGCTCTTCGTCCTGGGCGAATTCGGCGGCGGCGCCGGCATAGACCACCTTGCCGTCGTCCAGCACGTAGGCGCGATCGGCGATCTCGACCGCAGCGCGCACGTTCTGCTCGACCAGCAGCACCGAGATGCCTTCCTTGCGCGCGGCGACCACCACCTTGAACACTTCCTGCACGATCAGCGGCGCCAAACCCTGCGACGGCTCGTCGAGCATCATCAGCTTCGGATTGAGCAACAGCGCGCGCGAGATCGACAGCATCTCCTGTTCGCCGCCGGAGAGTTGGCGGCCCTTGTTGCTTTTGCGCTGCGCCAGGCGTGGGAAAAGCTCGTAAATCCGCGGAATGGTCCAGGGGCCCGGACGCTCCATCGGCACTTTGAGATTTTCCTCGACCGTCAGGCTCGGGAAGATGCGCCGTCCTTCGGGCACGTAGCCGACGCCGAGCATGGCGATGCGGTACGGCGCCCAGTCGGTGGTAGCGTGGCCGAAGATGCGAACCGCACCGTCGCGTGCGTGCGTCAGTCCGACCAGGCTCCTGAGCGTCGTGGTCTTGCCGGCGCCGTTGCGGCCCAAGAGCGTGACAATCTCTCCCTCCCGCACTTCGAGACTGACGCCGTGCAGGATGTGGCTCTTGCCGTAAAAGGTGTGCAGGTCCTCGGCCTGCAGCACCACCGTGCCGCTCATGCCGCCTTCCCCAGATAAGCCGCCTGCACCGCCTCGTTCTTGGCGATCTCGGCCGGCGTGCCCTCGGCCAGCGGCGTGCCTTCCGCCAGGACCATGATGCGGTCGGCGAGATGGAAGACGACGCGCATATCGTGCTCGATCAGGACGATGGTCAGGTTTTGGGTCTTGTGCAGCTTGCGGATGTGCCGGGTGATGTCATAGGTCTCCTGATCGCCCATGCCCGCGGTCGGCTCGTCGAGCAGCAGGAGCCGCGGCTTCAGCGCCAGCGCCATCATGATCTCGGTCGCGCGTTGATCGCCGTGCGAAAGCTCACCGACCAGCCGGTCGGCCTTATCAGCAAGGCCGCTCATCTCGAGCAGGTCGGTCACGCGGGCGCGGATCTCGCCGTCGGCGTCGCGCGACAGCCAGGTCTTGAGACGATAGCCGGACGCGACCTCGACCGCGATGCGCAGGTTTTCGCGCGCCGTCAACTCAGGAAACACCTCGGTGATCTGGAACGTCCGCGCCATGCCGCGCCAAACGCGGTGCGCCGGTAACAGCTTGGTGACGTCCTTGTCGTCGAAGATGATCCTGCCCGACGACGGCGTGAGGAAGCCGCTGATCATGTTGAAGAACGTGGTCTTGCCGGCACCGTTTGGACCGATGACCGCACGCAATTCCCCCTGCTCGACCGACATGGACACGCCGTTGACGGCGACCAGATCGCCGAAGCGCTTGGAGACGTTTTCGACCTGGAGCAGGCTCATTGCATGGTCTTCCGCCGGATCATGCCCAGGACACCGCGCGGGAAGAACAGCACGACGAGAACGAAAAACAGTCCGATAAATGACTCCCAGTTCTCGGTGCGGCTCGAAATATAGTCCTCAAGCACGATGAAGATGGCCGCGCCGATCAACGGCCCCCAAAAGCTGCGCATGCCGCCGAGCACCGCCATGATCACGAAATCGCCGGATTGCTGCCAGTGCAGGTCGTGCGGGTCGGCGAAGTTGTTCAGCATCGCATAGAGCGTGCCGGCCAAGCCCGTAAAAGTGCACGAGATGAGCCAGGACAGCCAGATGTGCCGGTCGACCGGAATTCCGAGGAAGCGCGCGCGGCGCTCGTTCTCGCGGATCGCCAGCAGCGTGCGGCCGAACGGCGAGCGCAGCAGCAGCGCCATGCTGCCAACCGACGCCGCGAAACAGAATAGCGCCACGTAATAGAACGCCAAGTCGTTGTTTAGGATGTCGATTTGGGTAAAGCCAAGGTCAATCGGCAGCCGATGCCAACCGGAAAGGCCGTCGTCGCCGCCGGTGACATTGTTCCAACGGTAGGCGATGAAATAGAACACTTGGCCGAAGGCAATGGTCACCATTGCGAAGTAGATGCCTCGGAGCCGTACGATCAACACGCCGATGATTGCCGCTGCGACGATCGCGGTGACGATGCCCACCGCCATGCCGACCAGCGTGTTTGGCACCAGATATTTGATGGTCAGCCCGAGGCCATAGCTGCCCAGGCCGAAATACGCCGCATGGCCGAACGACAGCACACCGGTGTAGCCGAGCAAGAAATTGAGCGCCATGGCCGCAAGCGCCAGGATCACCACGCGGGTGCCAAGCTGCGTGTAGCCGCCGATCCAATCGATCCAGAACGGCATGGTCAGCAGCAGCAGCCAAACGATGGCGTCGGCGGCGCGCTTGTCGAGGCGAAACCCAGCAAATGGAACGCCCGGTGCGCCGCTCCGCGCGGCATCCGTCGACTTATCGAGACGGACCATCAGAAACGACCCTCCTCACCCAGCAAGCCGCGCGGCCGCACCAGCAGCACCAGTCCCATCATGACGTAGATCACCGCCTCGCTCGCGTCCGGGAAGAACACGGAGGTAACGCCGGAGGCGACGCCGATCATCAAGCCGCCCAAGAGTGTGCCCGGCAAGCTGCCGAGGCCGCCGATGATGATGGCAACGAAGCTCGGCATGATCAGCTCGCTGCCGGTCGTCGGCTGGAGACCCAGCATGCCGGCGGCGAGCACGCCCGCGAGACCCGCCAGAAAGATTCCTAGTCCGAAATTGACGGTGCGCAAGAAGCCCACGTTGACGCCGAGCACGGAGACGGTCTCGAGATCGAGCGTCCCGGCGCGAATGCGCATGCCGACACGCGTCCGGCTCAGGATCAGAAACAGCACGACGACCGCAACCGTCGCCAGCGCCACCATGAATACGCGGTAACCGGTGAGGAAAAAGAACTGCGTGCTGAGCTGAGTCTGCAGCCAGCCGGGCACCGAAAACGGCAAGGTCTGCGGACCCCATATGAAGCGCGTACCGTCTTCAAAGATGAAGGCGAGACCGAAGGTCAATAACAGGCTGTAAAGCGGATCGCGGCCGTAGAGAGGACGGATCATCAGACGCTCGATCACCAGGCCGAAGGCCGCGGTGAGGAACGGCGAGATCAGCAGCGCACCCCAGAAGCCGACGAATGGGACCAGCACGAAGGCGAGATAGCCGCCGAGCGTGAGGAAGCCGCCATGGGCGAAATTGATGACGCCCGACAGATTGAGAATCAACGATAGGCCGAGCGCCATCAACGCGTAAAACGCGCCGATGATGAGGCCGTTGAAGACGTTGTAAAGGATAAGCTCGGTCATCGCGCGCGCGTCATTCCTGACGGTTCGTCATCGCGAAAAGGTCCCACATAAACGCGACCCGCACGCTCCGGCGCGCGGGCCCGGCGCAATCCATACGATCAACAACCAAAATTCTCCGTTAGTCCCATCGGGAACTGGGCGCCGCCACCGAAGCGGCGCCCGGCTTTCCCACCCCAATCAGGCCGGCAGTTTCATCTTGCAGCCGGTTTCGGCAACCGGCAGCGCGGCGTCGATGCCCTTGACCTCTTGGTCGACGACGAAGAGATCCTCGGGGTCGTCCTTGCCCTGCGACACCGCGTGGCCGACAAAGAGCGTCGGCATGAACTGGTTGTCGCCCGCGCGGTAGAACGGATTGTTGGGCATCAACGCGACTTCGGGCGGCAGTTTGAAATTCTGTAGGAACTTCGCCATTTTCGGTGTGTCGAGCGACTTGGTGTGGTTGGCCGCGAGCGCGCAAGTCCATGCCGCTGCATAGCCGAACCAGTGACGCGCCGTCGGCACCTTGCCGCCGTTGCGCTTGCGGATATCGGCAACGAACTCCTTCACATAGGGCACGCCCGGCTGCTTCCAGTACCATTCGAAGACCCACGTGCCGATGCGTGCCTCAGGCGGCAGGCCGTTGAGCACTTCGAGCTCTTGCTGCGCGCCGGCGATGGCGAACTTCTTATTGAGGCCGAACTGCACGGCCTGTTTCAGCGAATTGACCGCGTCCTGGCCGGCAGTCAGGAAGATGATGACATCCGGCTTCGCCGCCTGCGCCTTGATGAGATAGGCCGAGTAGTCCGTGGCGCCGAGCGGCGTCAGCGATGCGCCCACCTCGGTGCCGTTGTTGGCCTTGAGCGCCGCCTCGAAGCCCAGTTGCAGGGTGTGGCCGAAGGCGTAGTCCGGCGTGATGAAGTAGAACTTCTTGCCGTACTTCTTGAACAGCGTCTGTGAGACCGAATTGGTTTCCATGCGCGTCGTATTACAGACGCGGAACACGTTCCAGTGGCAGTCGGTGCCGGTGACCGCATCGGTGTGGCCGCCGGTGACGACCAGCAACTTGCCGGCTTGGCCCGCGACTTCGCCGATGGCGAGCGCCATCGCCGAGTTCACGTTACCGAGTAGGAAGTCGACCTTGTCGCGATCAAGCAGCTTGTGCGCCTTCTGCACCGCGATGCCGGTATCCGCGCTGGTCGAGTCCTCGGATACAAGCACGACCTTGCGGCCGAGAATGCCGCCCTTCGCGTTCATCTGATCGACGGCGAGCTGCGCGCCAATCTGCTCGTTCTTGCCGAGTTCGGCGTAAGTGCCGGTGAACGTGTCGTCGAGACCGATCTTCACTTCGTCGGCGGCCCAGGCGGAAACCACGAACGGCGCAGCAACTTGCGCGACGCCAGCAGCAGCTGCGCCTTTTAGAACGGTGCGGCGGCCGATCGAGGACGACTTCGGTTCAGTCATTTAGATCACTCCCTAGAAGTACGTTGTTTATTTGTGTGAAGTTCGTAGTTCGAGTGTTTGAGAACCGGGCGGAACGATAGCCGCCCGGCCTCCCAATCATCGGATCAAGCCGGCCACTTCAACTTGCAGCCGGTCTCGGACACGGGCAGAGCCGCATCGACGCCCTTGACCTCTTTCTCGATGACGAAAAGATCCTCGGGATCGTCCTTGCCCTGCGACACCGCATGACCGACATAGAGCGTCGCCATGAGTTGGTTGTCGCCCGCGCGGTAGAACGGGTTGTTCTTCATGAGGGCGACCTCGGGCGGCAGTTTGAAGTTCTGCAGGAACTTCGCCATCTTGAGCACATCGAGCGATTTCGTGCCCTCGGCGGCGTAGTAACAAGTCCAGGCCGCGACATAACCGAACCAATGCCGCGCCGTCGGCACCTTGCCGCCATTGCGCTTGCGCATCGCGGCAACGAACTCTTTCACGTGGGGCACGTCCGGCTGCTTCCAGTACCATTCGAAGACCCACGTGCCGATGCGTGCCTCAGGCGGCAGGCCGTTGAAAACCTCGAGCTCCTCGAGCCCGCCAGCGATACCGAACTTCTTGTCGAGACCGAACTGCACCGCCTGCTTCAGCGAGTTGACGCCGTCCTGTCCATTGGTGAGGAAGATGATGACATCCGGCTTCGCCGCTTCGGCCTTGATGAGATACGACGAGAAGTCGGTGGTGCCGAGCGGACACAGCGACGCGCCCACCTCGGTGCCGTTGTTGGCCTTGAGCGCCGCCTCGAAGCCCTGTTG
>JBAVMB010000006.1:0-1687 GCA_049689615.1 Allostellaceae bacterium | reverse complement strand
GCCTCAAGGTCGTCGACGATCTGCAGAAGCCCGTCGACATCGCCGCGCTGCGCCAGCTGCTGAACCGCCTGCGCAACGCGTAGCGTTGTCGCAGGCGGGCGTCAGCGGTTGCCCTTGCAACCGCGAGAGCCCGCACCGTGGGGACTAGCTACTCTCTCCTCCTGAAGCGTTCTCTCAGTCACCCCCGCGAGAGTGGAGGGCCATTCGACGCTGGCTTCCCGCCTTCGCGCAGGGCTGTCCGGGGAAGACGCTAGGCATAGGCGAACTCCAGTTGTCCGGGCGGTCGGGGCGGCGGTTTGGAGGGGTGGACGTCTGGTGGTTTGTCGATCTTGGCGACTGTCTTTCGGGCGAAGAGACACCCGGCGACGAGGTCTGCGAAACGGATCGCCGGCATGGCGAGCCGGCTCTGTCTGGCTGCGATGCGCAGCAAGAGATAGGCGATCATGGCGGCGACCAGTTGAAGCCGGACGGCATTTTGGGATCGGCCAAGGAATTTCCGCAGCTTGAGATGCTGCTTGATCCAGCGGAAGAGGAGCTCGATCTGCCAGCGCGCTTTATAGAGCGCGGCGATTTCCACCGCCGGTCGGCTGAGATCGTTGGTGATGAGGGTGAGGACGGGGCCCTCGTCGCGCTTCAGGCGCACACGCCGCATCGGGATGGCGAGCCGGGCGTGGCCTTGGGTTGCGAGTTTGACCTCGGCATCGTCGAGGATTTTGCAGCCATCTCCCCTGGTCTTGCGGAGGGGACGTCGGCGGACAAGTTCGTAGGTGGCGTTGGTCTTTCGGCGCGTGAGGAAGTAGCTGCCCGCCTCGTGTATCCGCGTCCACCAAGCGTAATTGCAATAAGCTTTGTCGAAGACGTAGGTTGCGCCGGTCTCGATCGGAACCGTCTTGCCGACCTGAACATCGTTGACCGTCGACGGCGTGATCTCGATGCGCCGCGGGTGATCGGCCATGGGATCGTAAACCACATGCAGTTTGAGGCCCCGCGTGCGCCCATTCCAACCGGCCCAGGTGACGACCTGGTCGAGCGGGATGGGGGTCGCATCAATGAGCCGCAGCATCTCGCTGCCTTCCCGCTTAAGGGCGTGATCGGCAAGGCCGGAGAGCATGTCGAAGGTCTCGGCGAAGAGCGCGACGGGCCGGCGCGTATTGGCATCCGCCAGCGTCGATCGCGCCAGCATCCCAGTCCCGAGGTGATAGTGATGGTGCGAGTGGGCGTTCCAAACCGCCTCGATGCCCCGCAGGCCGTCGATGCCGCCAAGCTGCGCGAAGATCAACGTCAGAAGATGGTCCCAGCTCCTGAACGACTTGTCGTAGGCGTCTGCGCCATGCCGCTCCACCGCCGCCCTGAACCAGCGCCGCGAGATCGGTTTAACAAGGCTTCCAAAGATGCTATTCCCGTACAGCATGCCCGGTTCTCCTCCTGAGTCTCGACAACCAGAAGGTAACCGGCTTCTGCCGGGTCTACCGGGCATGCGCCCGCGACACAGTGACTCATTCCCCGGACAGCCCTGCGCTTTCGCGGGAATGACGAGATTGGGCAGGAGATGCCATTTGATCCGATCCTGCCCTAGCGCCGCGCCACCAGCATCTTCTTGATTTCGCCGATCGCCTTGGCCGGGTTGAGGCCCTTGGGGCAGGTCTTGGTGCAGTTCATGATGGTGTGGCAGCGATAGAGCCGGAAC
>JBAVMB010000005.1:0-2657 GCA_049689615.1 Allostellaceae bacterium | reverse complement strand
GAATTAACCACCAACCGCGCCAGCAGCAAACCAGCCGCAAGCTGCAGTGCGACGTTGAAGGCGATCAGCGCCACCACAGGGAACTGCGGCGAAACCAAACCGGCAATCAGCGCCACGAATTGCAGGTTGTAGGGCGCGGCCGGCAGCAGCGAATGCGCTAGCGGGCGGCCAGCGGCCGGAAACATTCCGTGGTCGTAGAGGTACGCAGCATTGGGCAGCAGATTGAGGAACGTGTCGGGCTGGCTCGGACGCGCCGACGCCAACACTGCGAGCAATGGCAAAGCCAACAAGACACCGCGGCAGATCGTCCGCCAGTTTGCCGCCGTCAGCCGGCTTTGCGGCAGGATCAATCCGACGACCCCGCCCAGCGCCAACACGACTGCCGGAACGCGCAGCGTAGCCGGCAGCGCGACGCCCCATAGGGTGAGCACCCAGCACGCGATGCCCCACCCCGCGACCAGGGCAAATTCGGGCAGCGCCTTGCCTCGACTCAACAGCCGGCCGAGGCCGATGAAAATCAGCACGGCGAAGGCGACCGCTCCCCAGCTTGCGAGATCGGCAACACTCGGAACCAGCAACGCGATCACGTCGACGCTCCGGGCAGGCGATAAATTTGGAAGCGCGGTGAAATGAAGACCGGCTGCAGGCCGCTGCCAGGGCGCAAGGCGAACGGCCGGCGGCTGGCAAACGTGATGTAACGGCAATGCGCCAGCGCCTGCGCGACCTCAAGCGGCAGCGGCGCACCGTCGCCGACATAAAAATGCCACAGCGCGTCGGCCGAAAGCTGGTCAGCGACCGCACGGTATTCACGCGTGAATGCCACCGGTTGCTGCGTCGCATAGGCGAACAAGGTCGGCACGAAGGCATCGCGGCGCGCAACCGCGAGAACCGGGAAATGCAGCAGCGGCACCGCCTCGACATTGACCTCAGAGTCGGCGAAAGCGACGGCGATGCGCGCGCCGGCCGGCAGCGTATCGAGGCCGGCGAGCAGATCGGCATAAAACCGTCCACCGACCTGCCAGGTCGCGGCGATGACGCCCAAACGGAGCGCGAACAAAACGAACGCCGCTGAATGGAACCAGCGGCCCTCCCGCACAAATGGCGCTTGCCAGGTACTGCCAGCGATGAACAGCAGCGCGATCGCCAGCGGCATCCGGCGGTCAGCGCCCGTTGCGCCGAACAGTGTGTCAGGCATAACGACATAGAGGAGTGTGAGAACGATGAGCGACGCCACGGCAGCCGGCGCGACGCGGAGCCACCGCTGCCAATAGGCGAACGCCAGGCCGATCACCGCTATCGCAAAACAGGCAATGTCGAACGGACGGTTATACAGATCGAAGACACTGAACGGCAGATCGAGCTTGCGCACCGGCCGGGCGAAACGAATGCCAGAGCCGATGGAAGTTGCCGCGTGCAGCGGCACGAATTCAACGGCGAACAACACCATACATGGCAGGAAGGAAAGAAACGCAACAAACGCGGCATTGCTAGCAGCTTCCAGCGTGGTCCGGGCGCGCCACAGTCGGCCGACCTCGTAACCTGCAACCATCGCACCGTAGATGCCGAACGCCATCAAATGCGCAAAATAGACTGCCAGCGCGGCGATTAGGCCGAATCCCAGCCGTACCGCGACGCCGCGCTCGCGCCATGCGATCCAGCCGGCCAGCGCCCAGAAGGCAAAGCCGAGGCCAAACAGGAAATTGACGAACCCCCAAAGCAGCAACCGGTTGTAAATCAGCAGGAACGCTGTCAGTGGCCATACCGACCAGCGCCCGTGCAGCACGCGATGGAGCACGGCAACGCCGCCGGTCGAAAGCAGATAGCTCGCCGCTAGAAAGAGCTTTCCGGCTGTCAACAACGATACCGTGCCGAGCAGCGGCGGCACCAAAATGTCCATCGCCAGATCGGGCAACGGCCGCCAGGCCGAGACATAGTATTGCTGCAACGTCGGCGAATGGCTCAGTGCAGCGAGCACATGCATGCGCGCGAGATGGTTCGGAAAGTCGACCAATGGCGGCAGCGGCGTGAGCAGCAGCGGAATGCAGGCAATCAGCAGCAGCGCCACGAATAGAACGGCGAAGACGCGGAACGGCAAATCCGCCAAATCAATTCCGCCTCGGTTCGACACCACTTCTCCATTCGCCACGCGCAGGGAGATTTCCATGCCGACCATCCGCTCGCAAGCTGCTTCGCCCGCCGAGCGAATCGCTGGTTCTGCCGCAGCCAGCGCGGCAAATCCCGCTATGGCGGAGGCTGCGCCACACCTATAATCGCGCGTCATGGACCGGCTGACATGGTACGTATTCCGACAAACCCTGATGGTGACGCTTTCGGTCGGCGTCATCTTCAGCGCCGCGATATGGCTTTTGCAGTCGCTGCGCCTCGTTGACCTGATCGTCAACCGCGGACTTTCGATCGGCCTGTTTCTTTATCTCGCCGTACTGATCCTGCCGCGCTTTGTAGACGTCGTCCTGCCGATAGCGATCTTCACGGCAGTCGTCTTCGTCTACGCCAAGTTGATCGCCGAGAGCGAACTCGTGGTCATGCGGGCGTCGGGAATGAGCCAGTGGGCGCTTGCCAAACCGGCGATGATGATCGGCGCTACCGGCCTGATCATTCTCTATGCCATGGGGTTCTATTTCCTGCCAGCATCGAAC
>JBAVMB010000004.1:0-2005 GCA_049689615.1 Allostellaceae bacterium | reverse complement strand
GTTCTGGCGGCGCTGAAGGCGTTTGCGCTGTGCGGCTCGGGCTTGGGCATCCGAGGGAACGACGTAAGTCTTGACCACTTCCCGGCTCTGGTGACCGCTAAGAGCCCTCAACTCGTCGTCGGTTGCGCCCATGTCGCCCGCATTAGTCAGAGCAGTTCTCCGGAGATCACGGAACTGCAAATCCGCCGGTAAACCGACAGCATCACGTATGCGTGCAAATTCGTGCCGGAAGTGATCTTCGCGGTAAGGTTTACCTGTAGCCTCGCTGACAATTATGCGTGTGCTGGCACGGGGCGTAGCTTCAATCAGGGCGCAGGTCTCGGGCATCGCCGGCACGCGAACAACGGCGCCAGTCTTGCCCTGTCGGATGCTGAAGCTAGATCCGTTCCAGTCGGTCCAGGTCAGGCGGAGGAGATCGCCTTGGCGTTGCGCCAGGTCCCAGCCAAGGGTGACGGCAAGCGCCATGCTCGGCCGGCCCATTTCGTTGGCTTCCTTGCAGAATCGTTCGCGCTCTTCGTCGCTCCAGAGCCGGCGCCGTGGCCGCGGAGTCGTCAGCCGCAGTGCCGAGGCCGGATTCGTCTCAATCCAGCCTTCGTCTACTGCAAGGCCGAGAACGATCCGCCAGATGCGCATGATGGCATTAGCCATCGCTAAGCCGCGCCCGTCGACGGCCGTGCGGTAAATGTCCTTGAGATGGCGACGCGTGAGATCGGTGACAGGTACGTCGCCTTCGATCTTCTCGATCCGATCCAAGATATATCCGTAGCCTTGTCGCGTCTTTGCGGCGAGTTGCTGAAAGGCTGGGTCCTTTCGATAAAGCCGAATAAGTTCAGCAACGGACCCTCTGCGTATGGATGATTCAGGATCGTTGCAACGTTCGGCTTCGACTTGTCGGTTAAGTTCTTCTGCTCGAACGAAAGCGCGCCAGCGATCTTTTCCTAGCGGCTCCGCTACGAATCCGAGTTTTTTAACCGCTGGGGTAGGCTGCCAGTAATATGCCCCGCGGATGTCTCTGACTCTTCGGGGTAACCTCACGCAGATTTCGCGCGCCACTGGGCCAATCTCTCTTCGGTGCTTGTCGCCGCACTAGAGCGGTTGCACCGTCGATCCCAGTAAACGTCGATAGCGGTTCGGTCCCAGATAATGCGGCGCCCACGCCGCTCGGGAGCCGGCCAAAGTCCCGCCTTTACTTCTGCGAGGAAAGTGTTCGGTGACTGGCGTCATGACCGGATTTTATACAATGGCGACAAGCTTGGGCGCCGCGATCGCCGGTGGCGCGACCGTGCCTCTGACGTTCAGCTTTGCCGGCTCATGGCCGGCGGCTCTGGGTATCTGGGCGGTTCCCGTCGCGATCGCAGCTGCAATCTGGCTCCCGCAACTGCGCGCGAAAACGGCGCTCACCGCTCGAACGTCGGCGCCCGTGCGTCGCCTTTGGACAGATCCGCTAGCTTGGCAGGTCACGTTTTTCATGGGCCTGCAGGGGTCGTTCGCCTACATCGTCTTCGGTTGGTTTGTCCCCATTCTTCGGGACCGCGGGGTCGGCGCGGACGAGGCCGGATTCATTCTCTCAATCGGCATCGTGGCGCAGGCGATCGGAGCCCTCGTGACGCCGATGATCGCAGCGCGCATCCGTGATCAACGCGCGAGCATTTCACTGGCGGTCATATTCGTCGTGGTCGGCTTGTTCGGTTGCATGTATGCGCCGCTTTCGGGCGTGTACCTCTGGTCGACTGTGCTGGGGTTTAGCCGGGGCGCGACCTTCTCGCTCGCGATAACCGTCATCGTATTGCGCTCACCAAACGCTCACGTCGCGACTTACCTTTCGGGAATGTCTCAGACGGTGGGCTATCTCATAGCCTGTCTGGGCCCTCTGGCGGCCGGGCTGCTGCGCGCCTGGACGGGCGACTGGAATCTGGCTGCAGTTTTTTTCGGCCTAATCGGTTTGTTCGCGATTTTCTTTGGAATCGGTGCCGGGCGTCGCCTTCATGTGCGCGCAGCATGAAGC
>JBAVMB010000003.1:0-3632 GCA_049689615.1 Allostellaceae bacterium | reverse complement strand
CTACATCGCCATCGGCATTTCGGGCGCGATCCAGCATCTCGCCGGCATGAAGGATTCCAAGGTGATCGTGGCGATCAACAAGGACGAGGAAGCGCCGATCTTCCAAGTCGCGGATTACGGCCTGGTCGGAGACCTGTTCGAAATCGTACCGGCGCTCGACCAGGCGCTGGCGAAGCGCGGCGCGGCATAAAAACGGGAGCAACGCATGGCGGAGCAAGCGACCACGATCAAGACCATCGGCATCATCGGCGCCGGCCAGATGGGAAGCGGCATCGCGCATGTCGCGGCGCTCGCCGGTTACGACGTCTATCTCGCCGATCTCGACCAGGCGGCGCTCGACCGCGCCGCCGGCGTCATCGACAAGAATCTGTCGCGCCAGGTGAAAAGCGGCAAGGTCAAGGAGGCCGACAAGGCGGCGGCGCAGAAGCGCATCAAGACCGGCACGGCGTTCGAGCGCTTCAAGGATTGCGACATGGTGATAGAAGCCGCGACCGAGGACGAGGCGGTCAAGCGCGAGATCTACACGAAGCTGGTGCCCAATTTGAAGCCGTCGGCGATCGTCGCCAGCAACACCTCGTCGATCTCGATCACGCGGCTTGCGGCCACGACCGACCGGCCGGGCAAGTTCATCGGCATGCATTTCATGAATCCGGTGCCGGTCATGACTTTAGTCGAGCTGATCCGCGGCATCGCCACCGACGAATCCACCTTCGCCGCGGTGCGCGAGCTGGCGGTGAAGCTCGGCAAGACACCGGTTGCGGCGGAGGATTTTCCTGCCTTCATCGTCAACCGCATCCTGCTACCGATGATCAACGAAGCGGTCTATACGCTGTACGAAGGGGTCGGCTCGGTCGAAGCGATCGACACGGCGATGAGGCTCGGCGCCAACCATCCGATGGGACCGCTCGAGCTCGCCGATTTCATCGGCCTCGATACGTGCCTCGCGGTAATGCAGGTGCTGTACGAAGGCCTCGCCGATTCGAAGTACCGACCCTGCCCGCTGCTAGTGAAATATGTCGAAGCCGGCTGGCTCGGACGCAAGGCCGGCCGCGGATTCTACGATTATCGCGGCGACAAGCCGGTGCCGACGCGCTAATCGCCGCGATGACATTGCAGCGTCATACTTTTTTGGCTTTAATGCCGGTCAAGGGCGGGTTCCAGCCCGCCGGGAACTGGAGGCTGGTTGTCAGTCGCGCTCGATAGTTGTCCGGCGCTCGTCCTCAACGCGGATTTCCGCCCGTTGAGCTATTTTCCTCTGTCGCTCTGGTCCTGGCAGGAGACGATCAAGGCCGTCTGCCTCGAGCGGGTCAACATCGTCTCGCAATACGACCGCGTCGTGCGCAGCCCATCGTTCGAAATGAAGGTGCCGAGCGTCATCTCGCTCAAAGCGTACATTCCCTTGACGCGGCGGCCGGCCTTCACCCGGTTCAACGTCTTCCTGCGCGACCGCTTCATCTGTCAGTATTGCGGCGACGGGTTTCCGTCGCACGATCTGACCTTCGATCACGTCGTGCCGCGCTCGCGCGGCGGCCATACGACGTGGGAGAACGTCGTCACCGCCTGCTCGGGCTGCAACCTGCGCAAAGGCAACCGCGTGCCGGCCGAAAGCGGGCTCTATCCGCGCCACCGGCCGTTGCAGCCGACGACGCAGATGTTGCGCGACAACGGCCGCGCCTTCCCGCCCAACTTCCTGCACCATTCCTGGCGCGACTTCCTCTACTGGGACAGCGAGCTCGAACCGAGCTGACCGCGCGGCTAATACGCATTGTTGAACTGCAGCGTCACGGTCGGCACCACCGCGTTGTCGTGCGGCGTGAGCACGTCAGGCAGCATCTGTGCCTGGCCAACCTGCTCCGCAGTCGGCCCGGTGTGCTGCGCCGCCGAGATATCGCTTTCGATGGCGCGCGGCGTCGACGGCTCGGGCGCGCCGAGCGAACTGCAGCCGGCGAGCGCCGCCGACGCGGCAAGGCAGAGACAGGCGAGCAAAGTGCGCATGGCCATCCTCCGTCCGAATGAGCGAAACCTTGCCGGGTAACTGGGCAGCGAATATGGCGATACCGAGAAATATGTTGTCGGAAGTGGGACGAAGCATGGCGCGGCGGTGCCCCGTTTTTGTCACGCCGTCAGCGGCGCTGCGTGGTCAAATCGCGCGATGACCCTGCGGCGTCATATCCGCGCCTGCAATACGTGGGAGCCGGTGAATTTCCTGCCGCTTCTCCATAATCGCGCCCGCATCGGCCTGGTGCGGCGCGACAATGCCGAGCAGCTGCGGCGCTTTCCCAAATTGTTCGACGTCGGAGACGCTGCCGTGGCGATCGTTGGCAAGGGCGGCCGCGCCGAGCTAACCGCGCGCATCGACGACGCCATCGAGGCACTGGTGGCGGACGGCCTCGTCGCCAAGTACCGGCACGAATATTTCGCCATTGCGCCACACTGGGGCACGCCGCCGCACTTCGATCTCGACCGCGGCGCGGTTGCGTTCTTCGGCACGCGCTCCTACGGCGTCCATCTCAACGGCTGGCGACACGACGGCAGTGCACTCAAGCTCTGGATCGGCCGGCGCGCGCCCGACAAAATCGTGGCGCCCGACAAACTCGACAATCTGGTCGCCGGCGGCATCGGCCGCGATCACGGCGTGGCCGAGACATTGCTTAAGGAAGGCGAGGAAGAGGCCGCCATGCCGCGCGAGCTTACCGCGCGCGCGCGACCTGCGGGCGCGATCTCCTACCGCATGGGCATGCCCGACGGCCTGCGCGACGACGTTTTATTCGTCTACGACATCGAGACGCCGGTGGATTTCGTGCCGCGCAACACCGACGGCGAGATCGTGTCGTTCGCGCTGATGGATGCGAAGGACATCGTGGCGCGGGTGCGCGACACCGACGACTTCAAGTTCAATGTCAACCTGGTGATCATCGATTTCGCGCTGCGCCACGGCCTCATCGGACCGGATGCGCCGGACTACCTCGAACTGGTCACCGGCCTGCGCCGGCCGATCGACTAGGCTCCCGCCATGCTGATCGAATGCCGCGAATGCCGGGGCAAAGTGAGCACCACGGCGCGTTTTTGCCCGCATTGCGGCGCGCGCTTCTTCGCCCATCCGCGCTGGCGGCGCTGGGTCATCTACGCCGCGGTGATTGCCGTGCTGATCATCGAATTCAACCCGATCGTGCGTTACGGCTATTGGGGCGCGAAGCAGGCGATCGCCTATGTCGTGACGATCTGGGCGAGCGGCGGACCGTAAGGGCTCAGCCGAAGCCCGCCATCGTGCGCACCTCGTCCGGCGTCTTGCCGATGGCGCGCAGGCCGCGGAGCGTCACCGCCTGGTCGCGCTTGGCAAAGAGCTTGCCCGATGTGTCGGTGAGCAGCCTGTGGTGGCGATAGCGCGGCGTCGGATAGCCCAGAAGGGCTTGCAGCAGCCGGTGGAGATCGGTGGCGGCGAACAGATCCTCGCCGCGCGTCACCAGAGTCACGCCCTGGAGCGCATCGTCCACCGTCACCGCGAGGTGGTACGAGGTCGGCGTGTCCTTGCGCGCCAGCACAACGTCGCCGTGCCGCGTCGGCGCAGCTTCGACCGCGCCTTTGATTTCGTCATCCCAAAACAACGGACCGGTCCTGGCCTGCGCCTTGGC
>JBAVMB010000002.1:0-2907 GCA_049689615.1 Allostellaceae bacterium | reverse complement strand
AGCGTCAGCATCGGCCGCAGCCGCTTGCCGCCGGCGGCGATGATGTGGCCGGCGAGCTGCGGGATCAGCGCTACCGGGCTCTGCATGCGCGCCAGGATGAGCGTGTTGACCTGCGCCAGGTCGGATGCCACCAGCGCGGTCAGCCGGTCGAGCGACACCCGGTGTTTTGCGTCCTGGTCTGCATTGGCAGGCAGTGCCAAATCGTCTCTCCCTGGCGGTTGACCGCGCCCTTCGACACGGCGAGCATAGAGGGCTTGCCCTTCGGGTCAAGCGCCCCCGGCCGGTCGGCATGGCGGGCAGTCTATACGGTTGGGGGCCAATGAAGGAACTGCTGCGCAGCAACGATCCGGTGCGCTTGTCGTGGGCCGAGGCGCTGTTGGCGTCCGCCGGTATCGAAACCGTGATCGCCGATCGACATACCAGCGTGGTCGAAGGTTCGATCGGCGCGATTCAGCGCCGGATCCTGGTGGCCGAGGAAGATCTGGCGCGCGCCCGCACGTTGCTGGCCGAAGCCGAGAAATCGATGTGACGCCTCCCGTCGCCGCGCCACAGCATGTCAGCGACGATGCGCTGCTCGGCGGCCGCGTCAAACTCTTGCAGCCGACGGAAGGTTACCGCGTCGCCATCGATCCGGTGTTGCTGGCGGCTGCGGTTCCGGCGACGGCAGGCGACGCCATGCTCGACATCGGCTGCGGTGTCGGCGCGGCTTCGCTGTGTCTCGCCGCGCGCGTGGCCGGGTGCCGCGTCACCGGCATCGAGGTGCAGCGCGATCTGGTGCGCCTCGCCGGCGAGAACGCGGCGCGCAACGGCGTCGCCGATCGCGTCACGTTCATGGCCGGCGATATTCGTAATCCGCCGCCGCGGCTCGAGCCCGGCCGCTTCGCGCATGTCATGGCCAACCCACCTTATATGGAGGCCGAGGCCGCCAGCCCGTCGCCGCTGCCGGCCAAGGTGACCGCAACGATCGAAGGCGGCGCTGATCTCGCTGCCTGGGTGCGTTTCGCGCTCGCCATGGCGCGGCAGCGCGGCAGCATCACCTTCATCCACCGTGCCGACCGGCTGGAGCATCTGCTGGCGCAATTTGCCGGCCGCGCCGGCGGCATCGTCGTGCTGCCGCTCTGGCCGGGTGCCGGCAAGCCGGCCAAGCGCGTCATCGTTCACGCCCGCAAGGACATCGCCACGCCGACACGGCTCCTGCCCGGATTGGTTTTGCACGAAGCCGACGGCCGCTACACCGCGGCGGCCGATGCCGTGCTGCGCGATGGGGTGGCGCTCCCGCTGACGTAATCGTCATCGCGAGCGAAACGAAGCAATCCAAGCGCGGCTGTAGAGAATCTACTCCGCCGCTTCGAACTTCGGCTTGCGTGCTGGCTGCGCCGTCATCTCCTTGATCGGCTCGGTGCCGCCCCATGGATGCTCCGAGACGTCGAACACAACGCCGTCGGGTCCGCGGAACTTGGTCTCGAAGAACACGTCCTTGAGGCTCTCCGGCCAGCGCATGAAGCATTCGGCGCCGTGAGATTCGAGTTTTTTGATCCAACCCTCAAGGTCATCGGCGACCTGGATGCCGAAATGATGCAGGCCGACATAGTCGAGCCCGCGGCCGAGCTGGTCGATGTTCTTGAATTTCAGGATCGCCATATTGAGCGTGCCGTCGCTGAGGTACACGCCGTAGGCGACCTGTTTCGGATCGTCGCTTTGCTTGGTGCGCGCGACTTCGCGGAAGCCGAAGCCTTGCTTATAGAATTCGGCGGTCTTGTCGGGATCGTTGGTGGCAAGCGCGATGTGGCGGATCTGTGGCATGAATCCTCCTGGGCTCGCTGGCGTGACGGCGATTATAGCCCGCCGCGGCGGCGCACGAAATCGGCGATGCGGCCGATGGCGGCGAGCGAATTGGGCGATGTCGGCGCCTTGGTGATGAACATGTGCGGCTCGTCGGCGAATTTTTCGAACTCGGCTTCGCCACCGGACGCACGATAAGTCGCGGCAAACCAGTCGGCGGTCGCGGGATCGAGATTGTCGTCAGCCGCGCCCTGAATCAGCAGCGCCGGCGGCAGATGGCTTGCGCCGCCGCTGGCGACAATACGCTGCGGATTGCCGTCTTCCATCGTCGCTTCGTCGCCGAAGAACATCCGATGCGCGTCGAGGAAGCGCTGGATCTTCTTCGCTTGCGCCATGCGATAGCGCATCGTCGGATCGAGCACGCCCCAGCACGAGACGATGAACGCCGGCCGCGCATCGAATTTGTCGTCGCCGGGCAACGCCGCGTAACGCGCATCGTCCGGCTTGAGCGCGGCGCAGAACAGAATTTGCGCGCCGCTCGACGTGCCGAGGCCGCCGACCCGTTCCGGCGCACTGCCGAACTTCGCGGCGTTGGCCTTGAGCCAGCGCAGGCCGCGATGCACGTCGGCCACCGCCGCCGGATAACGGTGGATGGGCGGCATGCGGAAATCGAGCGCCGCCACGACGATGCCGGTGCGCGCCAGCGCTTCGTCGAGCACCGTGTTGTTGAGCCGGTCGCCGTTGACCCAGGCGCCGCCATGGACTTCGACCAAAGCCGGGAAGGGGCCCGGCCCGCGCGGCCGGTAAAGCCGCGCCAGCAGTGTCTCGCCGCCAACCCGCTGATATTCGACGTCCTCGACGGTGATCTCGAAGCGCGGCGCGGCGGCCTGATCGGGCATGGCGTCAGTATCGCGCGGCCGCCGACTCGGGCCAAGCGCCGCACCCGGCGACGGTTGACCCCTTTTGGCCGCTCCCCTACACCATCGCCATGCCTGATTTCAGCCTCGGCAAGCTGATGGTGCTTGCCTTCATCCTGGCCGTCGTCTGGTACGGCTGGAAATACGCCCAGCGCGTCGAAGCCATCCGGCGCGCGCTCAAGGAAGAGATCGAGCGCCGCCGCACCGG
>JBAVMB010000001.1:0-2524 GCA_049689615.1 Allostellaceae bacterium | reverse complement strand
GGCGCGCCGCCCGCCACCGGCTTCGCCAAGGTACGGCATCCGCATCCGATGCTGTCGCTCGACAATGCGATGAACGAGGATGAGGTACGCGAATTCTTCAAGGGCGTGCGCAATTTCTTCCGCGCGCCGGAAGACGTGAAGCGTGTCGAGCCCGACAGCATCTCCGTGATGGCAGAGCCCAAGATCGACGGCCTGTCGTGCTCACTGCGCTACGAGCATGGCAAGCTGGTGTTGGGTGCGACGCGCGGCGACGGCATCATCGGCGAAGACGTGACCCGCAACGCCGAGACGCTGCACACGATCCCGAAACACCTTACCGGTCATGGCTGGCCCGATATCATCGAAGTGCGCGGCGAGGTGTATATGGAGCATCCCGGTTTCGCCGCGCTCAACAAGGAACGCGAGAAGGCGGACGAGCCGCTGTTCGCCAATCCGCGTAACGCCGCCGCCGGTTCGCTGCGCCAGCTTGACCCCACGATCACGGCCAAGCGCCCGCTTAAATTCTTCGCCTACGCCTGGGGCGAGGCCAGCAAGCCGTTCGCAAAATCGCATGCCGAGGCCCTCAAGCATCTCAAGGCCTGGGGTTTTGCCACCGATCCCCATTCAAAACTGTGCCACGGCGTCGAGCAGGTGCTCGCTTTCCATGGCGACATGGCGGCGAAACGCGCGTCCCTGCCCTACGACATCGACGGCGTCGTCTATAAGGTCAACGACCTCGACCTCGAGGAGCGCCTGGGTTTCGTCAGCCGCGCGCCACGCTGGGCGATTGCGCACAAATTCCCGGCTCAGCAGGCACAGACGGTGCTCAAGCACATCCGCATCCAAGTCGGCCGCCAGGGCACGCTGACACCGGTGGCGGATCTGGAGCCGGTGACGGTGGGCGGCGTCGTGATCAGCCACGCCACGCTGCACAACGAGGACGAGATCACCCGCCTCGACGTGCGCGAAGGCGATGCCGTCGTGGTGCAGCGCGCCGGCGACGTCATTCCGCAGATCGTCAAGGTGACCACCGACGCCAAGCACGACAAGCGGCCGAAATTCAAGTTTCCGCACAAATGCCCGATCTGCGACAGCCTCGCCGTGCGCGAGGAAGGCGAGGCCGCGTGGCGCTGTACCGGCGGATTGATCTGCGCGGCCCAGGCGATCGAGCGGTTGCGGCATTTCGTCTCCCGCAATGCCTTCGACATCGAAGGCCTCGGCGACAAGCACGTGACCGAGTTCTGGAACGACAAGCTGATCAAGTCGCCGGCTGACATCTTCCGGCTCAAGGCATCGCAGATCGAAAGCCGCGAAGGTTGGGGCGAGACCAGCGCGCGCAAGCTGATCGATGCCATTGCAGCGCGTAAAACGGTTTCGCTCGAGCGGTTCATCTACGCGCTCGGCATTCCGCAGACCGGCGAAGCGACCGCCAAGCTGCTGGCGCGGCATTACCGCAGCTTCAAGCGCTGGCGCCATGCGATGACCGAAGCCAAGAACCACGAGGGCGCATCCTGGCAGGAGCTCAACGACCTGCACGGCATTGGCGAGGACACCGCCGCCGACATCGTCGGTTTCTTCGCCGAGCGGCACAACCAGAAGGTCCTCGACGAGCTCGAAGACGAACTCGACATCCAGGACTATGAGCCGCCGGCAGCCAGCGCGGCGCCGCTTGCCGGCAAGACCATCGTCTTCACCGGCACGCTCGAAGCGATGTCGCGTAGCGAGGCCAAGGCGCGCGCCGAGGCGATGGGCGCAACCGTCACCTCAAGCGTCTCGGCCAAGACCGATTACGTGGTGATGGGCGCCGACCCCGGCTCGAAAGCGACCAAGGCTCGCGGCCTCGGCGTCAAGATCCTGAACGAGGACGAGTGGCTGAAGCTGGCGCGCGGCTGAGCCGCGCCGCGTTCAAATCATGGGCTTCATACCAACACAAGGTGAGTGCCTGTCCGGCGTCACTCTGCCGCTCCGGCACTGGACACGGTTTTCAGCGGTGTCCGAAAGATGAGGCGATCCACGGCTTGCGGGAACAGCGGCCGCAACTTGACGAGGAAGTCCCACGCCATCAGCAGCGCGCCGGCGGCGAACGCCACGTCTCCCGGCAGCCGCATCCACTGCCAAAACAGTGTCGTATTATAGAAATCGCTGCTGCGCGCATAAGCGAGCCCGTGCTCATAGACGGCGTCGAGTTGTGGCCAACCGATGGGGAAAAAATTCAGGAGTATCCATAGGACCACGCCCCCATTGTAGAGCCAGAATGCCCATAGGCCGGCTTTCTCGCTGAATCGGTAGCGATCGGCTGCAACATAGCGCAGGCAGAAATAAACCAGCCCGATCGCCAATTCGCCGAACGCGCCGAACAACGCAGTGTGGGCGTGATTCAACGTCAGAAAAGTACCGTGCTCGTAGTAATTGACGAGCGGAGCATTGAGCGTACCACCGCCGAACACGCCCGCGCCGACGAAATTCCAGAATGCCGCACCGATGATGTAAGTCTGGGCCAGCCGATACTTGAATTCGCGATGCGCGCGTATGCGCCGGTAATTGT